>DAOSLL010000084.1:0-10371 GCA_035368905.1 Rhodoferax sp. | reverse complement strand
GCCCAAAGGCGGGATAATACCCCATTGCCTATGAGCCGCCGGTGCTGCGGCTCTGCACAGGCATCCTTTTACACCTTGTTTCGATTGAATAAACCATGTCGCTGACCCCCGCCGATATCGACCGGCTGGCCCATCTGGCCCGGCTCGGTCTCAAGCCTGCTGAGCGTGCGCGCATGTGCACTCAACTCAATGATTTTTTTGGCATTGTCGAGAAAATGCGCGCCGTTGACACCACCGGCATCGTGCCGCTGGCGCATCCGGTGGACGTGATGGGCAACATGGCGTTGCGCCTGCGCGACGACGTGGCGAACGAACCAAACCAGCGAGAAGCCAACCAGCGCAGCGCCCCTGCCGTGGAAGATGGCTTGTTTCTGGTGCCCAAAGTCATTGAGTAAGGCAATTTCATTTTCATCATGACGCAAACATCAACCGATCTGCATGATTTGACGGTGGCCCAACTGGCCACACTGCTTCGCCAGCGCAAGGTTTCTGCGGTGGAGGCTGCCCGGCATTTTCTGACCCGTGCCACTGCGTACAAGCACCTTGGCGCTTTTCTGGGTGTATCTGAAGATGTCACGCTGGCACAAGCCAGCGCGGCAGATGCCCGGCTGGCAACCGGCGCGACCGGAGCGCTGTTGGGCGTGCCATTGGCACACAAGGATATTTTTGTCACCCGTGACTTTGTCTCCACGGCCGGATCGAAGATGCTCGACGGTTACCGCTCACCCTTTGATGCCACCGTGGTATCGCGCCTGGCCGAAGCCGGTGCCGTGACCCTGGGCAAGCTCAATTGCGACGAATTCGCCATGGGCTCAGCCAATGAGAATTCGGCCTTTGGCCCGGTCAAAAACCCGTGGGACAGCAGCCGCACCCCAGGCGGCTCATCGGGTGGCAGCGCGGCGGCAGTGGCGGCACGTCTGACCCCTGCGGCGACTGGCACAGACACGGGTGGCTCGATCCGCCAGCCCGCCGCGTTTTGCGGCATCACCGGCATTAAGCCAACCTATGGGCGGGCCTCGCGCTACGGCATGGTGGCGTTTGCTTCCAGCCTGGATCAGGCCGGGCCATTGGCCCGCACGGCAGAAGACTGCGCCATCCTGTTGGGCGCCATGTGCGGCCCGGACCCTGATCGGGATTCGACCTCGCTTGACGTGCCGACTGAAGACTTCAGTTTGAAGCTGGGCGACTCCATTGACGGCTTGCGCATTGGTATCCCCGCTGAGTTCTTTGGTGAAGGGCTCGCCGATGATGTGCGAGCTAGCGTGAATGCCGCGCTCAAACAATATGAGCTGCTGGGTGCGAAGCTGGTGCCGATCTCGCTGCCGCGCACTGAGTTGTCGATTCCGGTCTATTACATCATTGCACCGGCTGAGGCATCAAGCAACCTGAGTCGATTTGACGGTGTCAAGTTTGGTCATCGCGCAGCGCAGTACACCAACCTGACCGACATGTACCTGCAAACCCGCGCCGAGGGTTTTGGTGACGAGGTCAAGCGCCGCATCATGATTGGCACCTATGTGCTGTCGCACGGTTATTACGATGCCTACTATTTGCAGGCGCAAAAAATCCGCCGCATGATTGCCGATGATTTTCAGCAGGCCTTCACACAGTGTGACGTAATTGCCGGACCGGTAGCGCCCACCGTGGCCTGGCAGCTCGGTGGCCATGGCAATGACCCGCTGGCCGACTATCTGGCCGATATCTTCACCTTGCCAGCTTCTCTTGCCGGCCTGCCCGGCATGAGCCTGCCGGTGGGTTTTGGCGCGGGAAATATGCCGGTCGGCCTGCAACTGATCGGCAATCACCTGACAGAGGCACGCCTGCTCAATGTGGCGCACCGCTTTCAGCAAGCCACCGATTGGCACATTGCCCGACCGCAAGGAGTCTGACCATGAACACTGTTGTCACTGAAAATGGCGTTGTTGTAGCACCAGGCCAGTCCACGCTGGTGCAAGGCTACGAAGTGGTCATCGGTTTCGAGACCCACGCCCAGCTCTCCACCCAATCCAAGATTTTCAGCCGCGCCCCGACCGCCTTTGGTGCCGAACCCAACACGCAGGCCTGCGCCGTGGACTTGGCCTTGCCCGGCACGCTACCGGTGATGAACAAAGGTGCGGTTGAGCGGGCGATTGAATTGGGCCTGGCGCTGGGCTCCCACATTGCGCCGCGCAGCATTTTTGCCCGAAAGAATTACTTTTATCCTGATCTGCCCAAGGGCTACCAGATCAGTCAGTTCGAAATTCCCGTGGTGCAAGGCGGCTCAGTTGAGTTTTACCTGGGCAATGAGAAAAAGTCGGTGCGACTGGTGCGCGCGCATCTGGAAGAAGATGCCGGCAAGTCGCTGCACGAAGATTTTGTTGGCCAGACCGGCATCGACCTGAACCGCGCCGGCACGCCGCTGCTGGAGATCGTCACCGAGCCCGACATGCGATCCACCGCCGAGGCAGTGGCTTATGCCAGGGAACTGCACAAGATCGTGACTTGGATCGGCATTTGCGACGGCAACATGCAAGAAGGCTCGTTCCGCTGTGATGCCAACGTGTCGGTGCGCAAGCCCGGCGAACCTCTGGGCACGCGACGCGAAATCAAGAACCTCAACAGTTTCAAATTCATGCAGCAGGCGATTGACTACGAGATTCGCTGGCAGATTGAAGAGCTTGGAGATGGCCGCGCCATCCAGCAGGCCACGGTGTTATTCAACCCGGACACCGGTGAAACCCGCGCCATGCGCAGCAAGGAAGATGCGGCAGATTACCGCTATTTCCCCGACCCGGATTTGCCGCCGCTGGTGATTGCACCGCAGTGGGTTCAGCAAGTGCGGGCGGGGATGACCGAACTGCCACGTGTCATGGCAGCGCGCTTCTGCGCAGATTACGGCTTATCTGATTACGACGCGACAGCCCTTACCCAGAGCCGCGAGATTGCTTCATATTTTGAAGCGGCCAGCAAGCTTTGCGGGCAGCCCAAGCTGGTTGGCAACTGGATCATGGGCGAGGTCTCGCGTCGCCTCAATCAGGATGGCATCGAAATTACAGATGCGCCAGTTAAGCCGGAAACGTTGGCATGGTTGGTCAGCCGTATTCATGATGGCACGATTTCCAACAACAATGCAAAAGTCGCTTTCGATCATTTATGGAAAGGCGTGAACGTTGCTGTTGCGAGTTTGACTGCGCCGTCTCCAACCCTAAGCGCTGCAGGTACTGCTGGTAAGCAAGTCGATGACTTGATTGAATCGCTAGGTCTCAAACAGATGAACGACGCCGGCGCGCTGGAAAAAATTGTTGATGCTGTGCTGGCTGCCAACCCAAAAAACGTGGGCGAATACCGTGGCGGCAACACCCGGGCGCTTAATGCGCTGGTCGGGCAAATCATGAAAGGCAGCCAGGGCAAGGCCAACCCGCAACAGGTCAATGAGCTGCTGCGCCAGAAACTGGAAGCGTGAACGAGCGCCAAATCCCAGTCAAAGGGCCTTGGGCAAGGTGTTGCGCCAAAGTGGCTTGAGCCGGTTTAACTCTTCATCAAAACGATCTTTGACGCGTTTGGTTTCCGAGTCCTGCTCTGCCATGAAGCGATCCTGCGATGCCAATGCCTGATTCACTTCTTCGATCTGGCGGCGCAGCTTTACCGGCGCCTTGGTAGGGTCCTTTTTGTAAAACTCCATCTCATCCATCAATTTGGTCAAGTCAAGCTGCAGTTGGGCGGCCCGGGACGCAGCACTCTGCTTGACACGGGCGATATGCTCAAGTGCCTCGACCCGCTCCTTCTGGTGTGAATCCGGGGTGGGATAGCGCGTCAATAGCGCCCGGTTGCGGCGCTTTTCTTCTTCCTGAAGTGCCCGTTCTACCTGTTCGGCCCTGTTCCTGGCCTCCAGTTCGGCGCGCTCCTGGGCCGTTAGAACGGGGCCAATTTTTTGCTTTACAGTACCGCTGGGATTGAGAATTTTCTGTTCACGGTCAAGACACTCCCTGATCGGGCGGTCGGAGGTCAGTTTGCGACCCTGCGCATCCACACAGGAATAGATCTGAGGCGTGTTGCTGACGGCTTCTGCAGCATGCAGTTGGCACACCAGGCCACTCAGCAGCAACAATGGCAGGCGGCCGGTCAAGCGCGTCATGATCCATCGACTCCATAACGTTCGCGGTACTGCTGGACGCGCTGATGGGCATCCAGCAAGGCCGGGTCACTTTGATGCTGGAGGTACTGCATCAGATCATCGAGCCGGGCAATGGCACAGACCTGCAGCCCCAATTGTTGTTTGACGTATTGCACCGCGCTATGTGGGACATCCTGCCCGCCCTCAGTGGCTTTTTCTTGCCGGTCCAGGGCAATCACCACCGCATGGGCAATGGCACCGGCGCTTTGGATCAGTGCAATGGACTCCCGCACGGCGGTACCCGCTGACATCACGTCATCAACAATCAGAACCCGTCCCGCCAGCGGTGCGCCCACCAGCGCGCCACCTTCGCCGTGGTCCTTGACTTCTTTGCGGTTGTAGGCAAAAGGCCGGTTGTGCCCGAGGCGGGCCAACTCAACCGCCAGCGCTGCACCCAGTGGAATGCCCTTGTAGGCGGGACCAAAGATCATGTCAAACTCAATGCCGCTGGCCAAGAGGCGATGGGCATAAAATTGTGCCAATTTGCCCAATTTGGCACCGTCGTCAAACAGACCGGCGTTGAAAAAATAGGGGCTCAAGCGACCGGCCTTGGTTTTGAATTGACCAAACCGAAGCACACCGCAATCCACTGAAAACTGGACAAACTCCTGCGCCAGCTCATCCTGCACCTGACGGGGACTGGTTGGTGCGACAACCCGCTCTGACATGGGGAATTCCTTGTTTAAATTGACCAGCTTGAACCTCAATGGTATTCGCTCAGCCGCCAGCAAAGGGCTGGAACAGTGGATCAAAACATCGGCACCGGATTGTATTTGTGTGCAAGAGGTCAAGGCGCAGCACAATGACATCCACGGCAAGTTTCACACATTGGCCGGGCTCGTTGGATATTTTCATTACGCGCAAAAAAAAGGCTATTCCGGTGTCGCTGTTTACACACGCCACGAACCGTCCGAGATTGTCACCGGTTTTGCGTCTGAAGAGTTCGACCCCGAGGGGCGTTACCTTGAGTTGCGGTTTGACACGCCCACGCGCAAACGCTCGATCATTAGCGCCTATTTCCCCAGCGGCACCTCCGGCGACGATCGGCAGCAGGCCAAGTACAGGTTTCTGGCGCTGATGTACGCGCACCTGCAAAGCCTGAAACAACAGCGCGAGTTCGTACTGTGTGGTGACGTCAACATCGCACACCAGGCCATCGACCTGAAAAACTGGAAAAGCAATCAGAAGAACTCCGGTTTTCTGCCTGAAGAGCGGGCCTGGATGACACGCCTGCTGACTGATGGCGGGCTGGTCGATGTGTACCGGCAATTGCACCCCACGGCCACCGACGATGCCTACACCTGGTGGAGCAACCGTGGTCAGGCCTATGCCAAAAATGTCGGATGGCGGCTGGACTACCACCTGGCGACCCCGGCGCTGGCGGCAGGGGCCCGACAGGCCGAAGTTTTCAAGGGCCAGAAATTCTCAGACCACGCCCCCGTCACGATCACTTATGACTGGAGCGATTGACTTGGCCACACCAGCAAACGGTACAGGCGTTAGCGCAAGCTCGGCCAATACCTGTCTGACTGCGCCTTCCCTGAAAAGGTGGTCATCCTGTTCATTTGGCCTTGCCGCAGCAACACAGTTGGTAGCGCAACACCTGGCTCGGGCGGGGTGAAAAGCCGGTTGATAATGAACATCCCTTGAAAGGAAATCATCATGAGTAAAGCACGTTTGAGCCTGATGGCTGGCCTGCTGGCTGGGGTCGCACTGGCCGCAGGTGCGCAAAACCTGAAACCCGGCCTGTGGGAAATGAGCACCAAATCGACTGGTGGCTCTGATGAACACGCCAAAGCCATGGCCGAATCGCAAAAGCACATGGACAGCATGCCGCCTGAACAGCGCAAGAAAATGGAAGAAATGATGGCCAAGCACGGTGTCAGCCTGGGCCGCCCCGGTGGTGGCATGTCCATCAAGGTCTGTATGACACAGGCCATGATTGACCGCAACCAGGTGTCCCAGTCCCAGGGCAACTGCAAGCAGACCAATGTGCAAAGAAGCGGCAACACGGTCAAATTCAGCTCGGTGTGTACCGACCCTCCAGCCACTGGCGAAGGTGTGGTCACTTTCTCCAGCCCTGAGGCTTACAGCTCAAAAATGACCATTCACACCACCCGTGAGGGCAAACCCCAGACGTCGGTGCTCGAATCCAGCGGCAAGTTTTTGTCCACTGACTGCGGTGCAATCAAGCCTATGCCAATGCCTGCCCAATAGCGTCAGCACCGGTCAACCGATCGGTTATAGGCCAAACAGGCCTCAAACCCTTGTTAAATAAGCGCTGCTAGCTATAAAAATATTATCAAATCGGTTTCAGGCTGGGAGCACGGGCCGTGATGTTTCGCTGACAGCATGCGGTCTCGCGCCAAAAATCGCCGAACCGACCCGCACCATGGTGCTGCCCGAGGCAATCGCCGCCTGCAGGTCCGCACTCATGCCCATGGACAGGGTGTCGAGTGCCAGGCCGCTTGCATTCATGGCATCGAACAAGGCTCTGGCCCTTTTGAATACTGTGCAGGCAGTTGCAAAATCAGGAGCAGGTTCAGGAATGCACATGAGCCCGCGCAAACGCAGCCCGGGCAAGCCCGCGACGGCTTGCGCAAGGGCCAGGGCGGCATCCGGCAACACGCCAGACTTGGTCGCGCCGCCATCGACGTTGACCTGAATGCAAACCTGCAACGGTGGCAAATGCGCCGGGCGCTGCTGGCTCAGCCGTTCAGCGATCTTTGCCCGATCAACGGTTTGCACCCAGTCAAAATGCTCAGCCACCAATCGGGTCTTATTGCTCTGTACCGGGCCTATGCAATGCCACTGCAACGGCAAGTGGTTGAGCGCGGTGATTTTTGGCACAGCTTCTTGAAGATAGTTTTCGCCGAAGGCGCGTTGGCCAGCGGCAAAGGCGGCCAGCACCGCATCAGCGTCGAAAGTTTTTGAAACTGCCAGCAGGCTGACGGCATCGTCTGCCCGGCCAGCGGCCCGGCAGGCATCTGCCATCAGTGCGCGCACGGCACTGATCTGAGATTGAATCGTGGTCATAATGGGATGAGCGTAACAAACAAACAAATAGGGGTTTCATGGACATTACCCAACTATTGGCTTTCAGCGTCAAAAACAAGGCGTCCGATCTGCACTTGTCGGCCGGGCTGCCACCGATGATTCGGGTGCATGGCGATGTCCGCCGCATCAATGTTGAGGCGCTCGATCACAAGCAAGTGCATGCGATGGTGTATGACATCATGAACGACTCGCAGCGCAAGCATTACGAGGCTTTTCTGGAGATTGACTTTTCTTTCGAAATTGAGGGTCTGGCGCGTTTTCGGGTCAATGCCTTTAACCAGAACCGTGGCGCTGGTGCGGTGTTCCGGACCATTCCCAGCAAAATCCTGACGCTTGAGCAACTCAATTGCCCCAAAATTTTCGCCGATCTGGCGCTCAAGCCGCGTGGCATGGTGCTGGTGACCGGCCCGACCGGTTCCGGCAAGTCCACCACGCTGGCGGCGATGGTCAATTTCCTCAATGAAAACGAGTTTGGCCATATCCTGACCGTCGAAGACCCGATCGAGTTTGTCCATGAGTCGAAAAAATGCCTGATCAACCAGCGCGAGGTCGGCCCCCATACGCAAAGCTTTGCGGCGGCGCTGCGCTCAGCCCTGCGCGAAGACCCGGACGCGATTCTGGTCGGGGAAATGCGCGACCTGGAAACCATCCGGCTGGCCATGACAGCGGCAGAGACTGGTCACCTGGTGTTTGGCACGCTGCACACCAGCAGTGCGGCCAAAACCATTGACCGGATCATCGACGTGTTTCCGGCCGAAGAAAAAGAAATGATCCGCGCCATGCTGAGCGAGTCGCTGCAGGCGGTGATCTCACAAACCCTGTGCAAGACCAAGGACGGCCAGGGCCGGGTGGCGGCGCACGAGATCATGCTGGGCACCAGCGCGATTCGCAACCTGATCCGCGAGGCCAAGGTGGCGCAGATGTACTCCAGTATCCAGACCGGCAACAGCGTTGGCATGCAGACGCTTGACCAAAACCTCACAGACCTGGTACGGCGCAACGTCATCAGCGCAGCCGAAGCCCGCACCAAGGCCAAGATCCCGGAGAACTTTCCCGCCTAGCTTTGCTCGGCACCCGCCACCCCTGCACCGATAAGTTATTTCACGTTAACCCAGCACGAAGGCTCATTCATGGAACGCGATCAGGCCAGTACATTCATCACCGATCTGCTCAAGCTGATGGTCGGGCGCGGCGGCAGCGACCTGTTTCTGACGGCTGATTTGCCGCCCGCCATCAAGGTTGATGGCAAGGTAACCAAGGTGTCGGCGCAGGCGCTCAATGGCACGCACACGATTGCGCTGGCGCGCTCGATCATGAATGACCGCCAGGTGGCCGAGTTTGAGCGCACCAAGGAGTGCAACTTTGCCATTGCGCCGCCCAATCTGGGGCGCTTTCGGGTCAACGCCTTTTTGCAGCAAAACAAGGTGGGAATGGTGCTGCGGACCATTCCCAGCAAGATTCCGACCATTGACAGCCTGAAACTGCCGCCTATCCTGAAAGAAATCGTCAACAGCAAGCGCGGCCTGTGCATCATGGTCGGTGCCACCGGCTCTGGCAAAACCACCACCCTGGCGGCCATGGTTGACCATCGCAACGAAACTACCTTTGGTCACATCATCACTGTTGAAGACCCGATCGAGTTCGTCCATATGCACAAAAACTGCGTGATGACGCAACGCGAGGTCGGTATTGACACCGACAGTTGGGGTGCAGCGCTGAAAAACACCTTGCGCCAGGCCCCCGATGTGATTCTGATGGGCGAAATCCGCGACCGCGAAACCATGGAACTGGCCATCGCCTTTGCCGAAACCGGCCACCTGTGCCTGGCCACCCTGCACGCCAACAGCACCAACCAGGCGATTGACCGGGTTATCAACTTCTTTCCAGAAGAGCGCAGGCCGCAGGTGTTGATGGACTTGTCGCTCAACGTCCGGGCCTTGGTGTCACAGCGCCTGATCACCAAACCCGACACCAAGGGGCGGGTGGCGGTGGTTGAGATCATGATCAACTCGCCACTGATTTCTGACCTGATCTTCAAGGGCGAGGTCTCTGAGATCAAGGAAGTAATGAAGAAAAGCTCCAACCTGGGGATGCAAACCTTTGATCAGGCCTTGTTCAACGCCTATGAAGCGGAGCAGATCACTTATGAAGATGCGCTGCGCAATGCCGATTCTGTCAATGATCTGCGGCTGCAGATCAAGCTCAATAGCCAGCGCGGCAAAAACCGGGACCTGGCGGCGGGCACCGAGAACATGACGATTGTCTGAGCTAGCTTTATTCGGAGAACCTGTCATGAGCAACAAAATTCATACGCCGGTGACGGCGCGCCGTGTCGCCTTTCTGGGGCTGGGTGTCATGGGCTATCCGATGGCCGGGCATCTGGCTGAGGCTGGACATAGCGTCACGGTGTATAACCGAACCGCTTCTAAATCAATAGCTTGGTGTGCAGACTACACAAGGGCTACAGTCAGAAATGACGCAATATATCAGGCACAAACACCGCGCCAGGCGGCCACCGGGGCCGCGCTGGTGTTTTGCTGCGTTGGCAATGATGACGACCTGCGCAGTGTCACGCTCGGTGCCGATGGGGCGTTTGCCGGAATGTCGGCGGGCGCGGTGCTGGTGGATCACACCACGGCATCAGCCAACGTCGCGCGCGAGCTGTATGCACAGGCAAAAAGTCAGGGTCTGGGGTTCGTCGATGCGCCGGTGTCAGGCGGTCAGGCGGGTGCCCAAAATGGAACTTTGACGGTGATGTGTGGTGGCGACCAGGCTGATTTTGAGACCGCCGAGCCCGTCGCCCGGGCCTATTCCAAAGCTTTTACCCGCCTGGGTGAGAGCGGTGCCGGCCAATTGGCCAAGATGGTCAACCAGATTTGCATTGCCGGGCTGGTGCAGGGCCTGGCAGAAGCCATTGCCTTTGGCGAAAAAGCCGGTCTGGACATGAACCAGGTGCTCGATGTGATCAGCAAGGGCGCAGCTCAAAGCTGGCAACTTGACAACCGTGGGAAAACCATGGTGGCTGACAAATTTGATTTTGGCTTTGCCGTGGACTGGATGCGCAAGGACCTCGGACTGGTGCTCAATGAGGCCCGTCGCAACGGCGCGCGCTTGCCGGTAACCGCCCTGGTGGACCAGTTTTACGCGGACGTGCAGCAGCT
>DAOSLL010000083.1:0-10388 GCA_035368905.1 Rhodoferax sp. | reverse complement strand
AACAATGGCTACAGCATGCCGTTTTTGATGCAAGCTGAGACGTTTGCCCAACAGGCTTTCAAGGCCATCGAGACACAAGTCAGCTACCGCGTGATTCCCTGGCAGATGGGCGTAGTGGCCAAGCTGCTGCGTCTGTTGCCCAACTGGCTGTTTGACAAGGCGCTGGCCGGGCGCCCCCGCAAGCCACGCGCACAGGGGTCAGATTGAAGCGCCACCACTGAAACACTGGTGTGCACGGATGATGGTTATCGTCCTGGATTTCCTCCGAACAAAGATTGTGCATCGCCAAGATCTTTGTGCAACTGTTGAACTGATTGGCGCTGATCTTCAGCCAGCCCAATCCACACCTCAGTGGGCTTGCCCTGTAACGGCGATGCGGACAAGGCGGGGCATGATGTTCCTGAGATTGAATCGGCAGTTCAATCGACATGGCGTTTCGGATATGGAACCCTCTGAGTCAAAGTAGTTGTCGCCTGCAAGAACTGCAGATGATCCGCATCAATGCGATACCTTTTGAAACGAAAACTTACCCCGCGAAACCCAAAGAACAGGCATTGAGCAATGCACGTGAATGAGCGAGGAGCCAAGAAGCTCCAATACATCGCAGACGAACGCCATCTTTCGCATGACACCTTGACTCGAGGAATCGGACATCAATCAGGCTCGGGTTTTGCCAGCCAAGCGCTCAACGGCCACTTGGGGTGTCGTACAGCGTTTGACAGCGATGAATAGAAGCCATGATCTGCACATCTGATGCCGTGAAATGGGCCTGTTCAATCACCAACTGCGCCAACAGCGGCGCGATTTGTGCGAATTTGATCGGCCTGGTGTCACACCGGCAGATGCAGCGCTGCGTCAACCCTGACTCAAGCAACACCAATTGGCATGTGATCTGCGTCGCAAAGACATGCACGGCCAGAAGCCGCAGCACAGTTGGTGCGGCAAAACTGGCTACCGGCCTAGTGGGAGGGCAAGGAACTTGACCTCAACCTCAGAGCGTCAAAACCTGATTTGCCTGATTGACCAAGCCTGCCAAGGCGGTGTCCGCCTGCGTATGGCCTGATGCTTTGCCTCATACCTCTTGCACCTCAAAACTGGTGGCGATTTGCGCCGTCTTGCCCAGCATGACGCTGGCCGAACAGTATTTGTCGTGGCTCATGGCAATGGCGCGCTCTACTGCCAGCACCGGTACGCCCCTGCCAGTCACGGTGAAATGCAGGTTGATGTGGGTAAACACCTTCGGGTCGGTGTCCGCCCGCTCGGCGCTGAGCTTGACAGTGCAGCCGCGCACATCGTGGCGACCGCGCTTGAGGATCAGCACCACGTCATAAGCGGTGCAACCGCCGGTGCCAGCCAGCAGCAACTCAAGTGGGCGCGGTGCCAGGTTCAGTCCGCCATTTTCGGGCTTGACGGCATCGGGTGCGCCATCCATCACCATCGCGTGACCACTGCCAGTCTCGGCCACAAACCCCATGCCAGAGCGCGTACCCAGAGCGCCGGTCCAACTGACTGTGCATTCCATTTGCATGATCCTTCAACAAGTCAAAGAGCGCAATTGTCACGTTTTCCCCGCTTTGTCTGCCCACTTATCATCAGCCACCTATGAAAAATCCTGATCTGACCTCATTTGACTACCTGAAAAAAATCCTGACGGCCCGCGTTTATGACGTGGCGATAGAAACCGCGCTGGAACCAGCCCTGAACTTGAGTGCCCGGTTGAACAACACCGTCCTGCTCAAGCGCGAAGACCAACAACCGGTGCACAGCTTCAAGCTGCGCGGCGCCTATAACAAGATGGCCCACATGAACCCGGCGCAACTGAAAAGCGGCGTGATTTGCGCCTCCGCTGGCAACCACGCGCAAGGCGTGGCACTGAGCGCGCAGCGGCTGGGCGCGCGCGCCGTGATCGTCATGCCGACCACCACGCCGCAGGTCAAGGTCGATGCGGTGCGCGGCTTTGGCGGCGAGGTGGTCCTGTTTGGCGACAGCTACTCGGATGCTTACAGCCATGCCGTGGACCTTGAAAAAGAGCAAGGGCTGACTTTTGTTCACCCGTTTGACGACCCTGACGTGATCGCCGGTCAAGGCACGATTGCCATGGAACTGCTGCGCCAGCATCAAGGCCGACTTGACGCGGTGTTTGTGGCGATTGGTGGGGGTGGCCTGATTTCGGGTGTGGCCAATTACATCAAGGCCGTGCGTCCCGAGATCAAGGTGATTGGCGTGCAGATGAATGACTCGGATGCCATGGTCCAGTCGGTTAGCGCACAGCATCGCGTGACATTGACTGATGTCGGTCTGTTTTCTGACGGCACTGCAGTCAAATTGGTCGGTAAAGAAACATTCCGCATCACCAGCGAACTGGTGGATGACTATCTGCTGGTAGACACTGACGCGGTGTGTGCTGCCATCAAGGACGTGTTTGTTGACACCCGCAGCATCGTCGAGCCGGCCGGCGCGCTGGCGGTGGCTGCCATCAAACAATACGTGGCCCAGCACAAGACTCAAAATGAAACCTATGCGGCCATCTTGTGTGGTGCCAACATGAACTTTGACCGCCTGCGCTTTGTCGCCGAGCGGGCCGAGGTGGGCGAAGAACGCGAGGCCCTGCTGGCCGTGACGATTCCTGAAGAACGTGGCAGCTTCAGGCGCTTTTGCGAGCTGATTGGCGACTTGCCGAGCTTTGGCGGTGCCAAGACTTTGCGCAACGTGACAGAGTTCAATTACCGCATCAGCGACGCAAACAAGGCACATGTGTTTGTCGGCCTGACCACCGCCGCCCGGGGCGAGTCCGGCAAAATTGCCGCGTACTTCGGACAGCACCACTTTGAGGCACTCGACCTGACCCACAACGAACTGGCCAAGGAACACATTCGCCACATGGTGGGCGGGCATTCGATGCTGGCAAAAGACGAGCGTCTGATGCGCTTTGTGTTCCCCGAGCGCCCTGGTGCGCTATTGAAATTCCTGAGCATGATGCGCCCAAACTGGAACATCAGTTTGTTCCATTACCGTAACCAGGGTGCCGACTATGGCCGCATATTGGTCGGGCTGCAGGTGCCCTTGGCAGACAACGCGGCATTCACCGACTTTCTGCAAACCCTGGGCTACCCGTGCGTGGAAGAGACCGCCAACCCGGTGTACCAGATGTTTTTGCAGTCATGAGCCTAACGCTGGACGGCAAGCTGGTGGTGGCGATATCGAGCCGCGCACTGTTTGACTTCGAGGAAGAAAACCAGGTTTTCGAGCAAGGCGACGACCGCGCCTACATGGCGCTGCAATTGCAGCGGCTCGACACACCGGCCAGGCCAGGCGTGGCGTTTTCGCTGGTTCAAAAGCTGTTGGCGTTCAACCAGCCTACCCCAAATGCGGTGGTGCTGCCCCAGCCAACCGCCAGCACAGTTGATGGCAAACCCAGTCAGCCAGTAGAGGTCGTGATCCTGTCGCGCAACGACCCGGTGTCAGGCATGCGGGTGTTTCGCTCGGCGCAGCATTACGGACTGGCCATTGAGCGCGGCAGTTTCACGCGGGGTCAGGCACCCTGGCGCTACCTGAAGCCGTTGCACGCCAATCTGTTTCTGAGCGCCCATTTGAGCGATGTGCGCGCTGCCCTGGCGGCCGGGGTACCAGCCGCGCAGGTGTACCCGCTGTCAGCGCACGCCAGCGATGCTCACCCTTTCGAAGTGCGGATCGCGTTTGACGGCGACGCGGTGCTGTTCAGCGACGAGGCTGAACGGGTATACCAGGCACAGGGGCTGCAGGCGTTTCAGCAGCACGAGATTGAAAAAGCCGCGTTGCCACTGCCTGACGGCCCTTTCAAACCTTTACTGGTGGCGCTGCAACGGCTGCAGCAAGCTGGTACACCTCAAATGCGCATCCGCACTGCGCTGGTTACTGCGCGCAGCGCACCCGCGCATGAGCGGGCGATTCGCACCCTGATGAACTGGAACATCGAAGTCGATGAAGCAATGTTTTTGGGCGGCCTGTCCAAAGGCGAATTCTTGCGTGAATTTGAGCCTGATTTCTTCTTTGACGACCAGACCGGCCACATCGAGTCGGCCGCACAACACGTGCCATCCGGTCATGTTGCGAGCGGCGTGCGAAATCAAGGGGTCAAGCAAAGATAACTTCCCCGATTTGCACCGGCGGATTTGGGCGCACAGCGTCGTTGCAAGTCGCTTGTTCAGTAAGGCAGAAGGGTTGGAATCAGCACCGGGTACGTTGTGACAAAACCATTGCCTTGCTGACCTTCCATGTTGCGCCCCCAGGCCCAGGCTGAGCCATCCGATGTAAGCCCAAGCACGTGCTCGCTGCCCGGCGCAATCGACAGCCAATTGGTGGCCGTGCCAATCTGTATCGGCGTGGTTTTGTCAAGCATAGTGCCGTCGCCGAGCTGCGCCTGGCTGTTCGAGCCCCAGGCCCACAGGGTGCCGTCGGTCTTGGTGGCATGGTTGTGCATGCGACCCGCCAGCGCAATGGCCCAGCGGAAGTCTTCCCCGACCTGGGTCGGGGTACCTCTGCCACCCAACAAATCTTCAGCAGTCTGGCCTCCTGGCTTGACCTCAATGCCCAACTGGCCGTTGCCATTGGAACCCCAGGCGAAAAGCTTTCCATCAGAGCGAATCGCCAGCGAGTGCTCCCCTCCCGCTGACACCGAAATCCATCGACTTGATGGATCAGGCCCAATTTGCGTAGGAACACTGACTTGCTTTGTATACGGCACCATTGTCAAGGGCATCAAGCCCAACTGGCCCCTGGTGTTGTCGCCCCAACCCCAAATCGTGCCATCCGCACGCCGCGCAACAGTATGACCGTCACCCGCAGAAACCGATGTCCAATTGGTGGCAGTGCCGATTTGAATCGGAACGCTGCTGGAGGTCACCGTGCCCAAACCCAGTTGGCCAGAGGTGTTATTACCCCAGGCCCACAGCGTCCCATCTTTTTTGATGGCCATCGTGTGCGACTTGCCCGCCGCCAGCGCGACCCAGGTGGTAGCGGTACCGATTTTGGTCGGCGCATTTCTATTGACAGCAGTGCCATCGCCCAGTTGACCAGATTGGTTAAAGCCCCACGCCCACAGTGTGCCGTCAGCCCGAAATGCCACTGAATGGAATTCTCCCGCAGCAACCTTGGTCCATGTCTTGACGGTACCGACTTGAATGGGTTGCGCGCTATCGATCGTGGTGCCGTCACCCAACTGTCCCTGCAAGTTCCTGCCCCAGGCGAACAAACTGCCGTCGGACTTCAACGCAAGGGTGTGAAAACCACCAGGCACCAAGGCTGTGAACGCCGCCTTGACCGTCAGCTTGGTGCTGCCCGCAACGGTGCCTACGGTGGCAGTCACGGTTTCGGTGCCCACGGCCTTGGTGGTGGCCAGGCCGGCCGTGCTGATCGTCAAAATGGTGGTGCTGGCAACCGTCCACTTGGCAGAGCTTGTCAGGTCCTTCGTTGATCCGTCAGAGTAGGTACCAATCGCGGCGAATTGCTGGCTCAGACCAAAGTCCAAGGTGGCATCAGCCGGCGTGACACTGATCGAAGACAAAGTCGGTGTCGTGGGAGGTGCCGGTGTGCTGTCGCTGCCACCGCCACCACAGCCGGCCACGATAGCCAGCAAGATCAGGAGAAAAATTCTGGTAATGATGATTTTCATGGTATTTCAGTTTGCTAGGGGTCACAGGCAAGTCGCTTCATGGGTGCAGCCTGAAATCGATTCTAGTCTTTGAACATCTGTTGTAAAGCACAAGCAGGCCCGACTTGTCGCGGCAATTGCCTGTTCCGGGACTTCACCTGCAAGGAGCCGGTCTGATGACTTGCATTGGTCACGCGAATCGTCCGCCGGGCGGCTGGTGCGGGCCGGATTTGCCAGCCCCTAGCCCATTGGCAGATCCAGGAGTTGATTCGAATTGGGCCGCTGCGGTCGGTTGTCAGCCGGTGGGCCATTGGTCCGGCACGCGCAGGGACTGCGACCCTGCTGCGGTGCAGATGCAACAAGCTCATATGCAGTTAGCATCGCGGTCCAAACTAACGTCAAACCGTCCACTTGTTCTGCCAGACCATGATGCTGTCCCAAAAATTCGCTGCCTTCAAAACCTTCACAGCGCAGGCTTGGGCGCTCACCAAGCCCTACTTTGCTTCAGAGCAAAAATGGAAAGCCAGGGTACTGCTGGCATCGATTGTGGCGCTCAACCTGGGGTTGGTCTATATGGCGGTGCTGTTCAATGACTGGAACAAGCTGTTTTACGACGCGTTGCAAGAAAAAAATGCTGCCGTGTTCTGGTCGCAACTCGGGCGCTTTACCTGGCTGGCATTTGGTTTCATTGTCATTGCGGTATACAAGTTTTACCTGACGCAACTGCTTGAAATGCGCTGGCGCGCCTGGATGACGGGTCAATATCTGGACCGCTGGCTGTCAAACCAGGCGTTCTACAAACTGGAGCTGATGCGCTTTGTCACCCCCCGCGACGACCCCAATGCGGTGCCGCAAACTGCCAGGAACCCGGACAACCCAGACCAGCGGATTCAGGAAGACATCAACAGTTTCACCAGTTACACCATCTCGCTGTCAATGGGTTTGCTCAACGCCGTGGTAACGCTGGCCAGCTTTGTTGGCATTTTGTGGGGCTTGTCGGGCAGTTTTGCCTTCACGCTGGGCGGCACCGGGTTCAACATTCCGGGCTTCATGGTCTGGATGGCGGTGCTGTATTGCCTGGCGGGCAGTGTGCTGACGCACTACATAGGCCGACCGCAAATTGCGCTGAATTTTCAGCAGCAGCGCCTCGAGGCCGACTTTCGCCATCACATGGTGCGGGTGCGTGAGTACAGCGAGTCGATTGCGCTGGACCGCGGAGAATCGGTCGAGCAGAGCCAGCTTGATACCCGTTTTGGCCGGGTGCTGGGCAACTACCTGGCGCTGATCAAGGCGCAAAAAAGCCTGATCTGGTTCACCAGTTTTTTTGGCCAGGCAGCGATTGTGTTTCCGTTTGTGGTGGCCGCACCACGCTTTTTCAGCGGGGCCATCCAGTTGGGTGAGTTGATGCAGATCTCCAGCGCTTTTGGCCAGGTGCAGGGCTCGTTGAGCTGGTTTGTAGACAACTACAGCAGCCTGGCTGCCTGGCGCGCCACAACCGACCGATTGACCAGTTTTGAAGCATCTTTTCAGGCTCTAGCCCTTACTGATAAAGCGCTGGTAGCTATTGATTCAATAGCTCTTGAAACTCCCGACCTGGATCTGGAATTGCCCAACGGGGTGGTGCTGCTGAAGCAGGCTCACCTGAGCGCACGAGCTGGAGACAGCATCTTGCTGCAAGGTCCGTCAGGTGCGGGCAAATCCACGCTGTTTCGGGCGCTGGCTGGTATCTGGCCATTTGTCAGTGGCCACCTGCAGCGCCCCGCCAACAGCATGTTCATCCCGCAACGACCATACTTTCCGAACGGGCCACTGCGCGACGCGCTGGCGTACCCGCAAAGCGCGGCACTGTACACCGATGCCGAACTGCAAGAGGCGCTCACCAGCGCCCTGCTGCCCAATCTGATGACCCGGCTTGACGAGGTCGGGGCCTGGAGCCAGACACTCTCGGGTGGTGAGCAACAACGCCTGGCGATTGCCCGGGTGCTGCCGAAAAAGCCAGCCTGGATATTTGCCGATGAGGCCACCAGCGCGCTTGATGCCAAGACCGAAGAATCCATCTATAAAACACTTCTAGCCCACGTGCAGTCTGTGCAAGGCGCTATTGTTTCAATAGCTCATAAACCCAGCGTGGCAGCTTTTCATAGCCGACGATGGGTGCTGGAAAAAGCCCCCCAGGGGAACCCAGCCAGCTACCGGATTCAGGCTGCCGAGGGTGTCAACTGAAAAACACCAGCACCTGAGCAAGGGCTTCAGGCTGGTGCTGACCCACCTCTGGCTCAAGTCTGAGTTTTGTCAGCCTTGTTGATTTTGGTCGGTGAGTAGGTAAAAACCTCGGTGGCAATCGCACCAGGTGTAGTCTTGACACCAGGCAACACCAGCTCAGCCTGACTTTTGACCTGCTGCTGCACCTGCACCGCGCTGGCGCTGGCGGTCCAAAGTGACTTGAGATGGTCAAGCAGTATTTTGGACAGTGGCTCCGGCGGCGGATCTTCGGCCTTTTCAACCACCGGGCGGTGGATGGTCCAGTCTTTGGTGCCGGTGGCGGCATCTGCACCTTTGCGGGTGGGGTCAGAAACACTGCTGTAAACACCTTCACCGGCGCTGGGCTTTTCAGCCTGGTTGACCAAGTTGATCACACTAGGCGAAGGCGCTGCGGCAGGGCTGTCAAGCGCAGGCGGATTAACTGGTGCTACCGGAACCACTCTACCAGTCGCAAGCGAAGCCGACTCTGCGGCGAGTGGCCGCAAGCTCTGGATTCGATCAATGGATGGTAGTTGCATGGTGTATCAGGCGGCAGAATGGGTCTGGGTCTTTCCTCCGTTCGTAGACTCATTAACGGCAGAATTGATGGGTAATTAAGGCCCATTTTTAAAAAAACTGGCGTTTTTGATGTCATCGGGCAGTGCAGCCGCTGAAATCAGTCAGGCAAACGGGCCTCAACGTCCAGCGCATATGTGCTTCGGTGAACGCCCATCGGCAACATTGCCCGCCAGCAAAGCGAGTCCTTTGGCACGACAACGTTCCCCCAAAAAAGGATGCTCATGCGGCTCACCGAGTGTTCAAAGGTCTTTCGCAACTTTGCCAAAGGTGCTCAGCATGAACTCAAAGTAAGGTGGCACGCACTCCAGATGCCCGGCTGGCTTCACATTGCAGTCGGTCAGGCTGACCAGTGCGCCGGCACCCTGGTCCTGCATCACCCGCAAGGTGTGGCTTGAATTCAGGTACGAAACCGTGGTGTCGTCCCGACCATGAAAAAGATGCACCGGCACCTCCGGGCGCCAGACATCGACATTGCTTTGGGTTTCAATGGCGGACCGGTTGTCGGCAAAATAATTGCCAAGCACGGTGGGCATGAAAGTCACATCCGATTCCCCGCCCAGCAGCAGCTTGAGGACGAAATCGCGCACATTGTCACGGTCCGAATCACTGAGCAAATGCAGGAAACCAGGACTCAGAAAGAAACCGAGCACAGGGTATTGCTGGCGAGCCAGTTTCATTGCTTCATCGAGCGTCAGGAGCACGTTGAAGGGGCCGGCGGCGGGCATCACGCTGACAATTTCCTGACGGTGCGTCGAATTGCCGGCCTGCAAGGCCCGGTGCGCTGCCATGGTGACATAACCACCTTCCGAGTAACCCGTCAAAAACAGTTGCCGGTTGTCGACGATGCCCTGCGTCTGGCGCCAGTACTTGGCCGCCGTCAGCAGGTCGATCACGGCGGATGCAGAAGGTGCCGACAGCAAATAGGGATGTTCAGCCCCCTTGCTTGCGCCGTAGCCGACGTAATCGGCTGCCTGGACGATATAGCCCATCGAAGCGATGATCACCTCGGGGCTGGCCGGTTCGGACAGACTGCTCGGCGCTTCCAGGTCAGTTTCAATGGTTGCATGCTGGTAGCCGAGCAGCGGACTTGGCGCGCCGACAGGCTTTTGTGGCACGACCACCAGCGCCGAAGCGAGTATTTCCTGACCATACCCATCGAGCGTCAGATAGGTCAGTCGATAGGCTTTGACCGCATATTTTGGTTTCAAATACGGCTCGGATTTGCCAGCAAGCTCAATCTCAGACGCTACTTCAGCGGCCGAAAGGGTCTTCAGCAGTACGGCATCAGTGAAATGGCCCGGCCCGTTGACATTGATGACAGGTGACTCGGGCACCACAATGGGCGGTGGACTGGGCACCACAACCGGCGGAGAGTCCCCACCCGAGCCACCGCCCCCGCAGCCGCTCAAATACCACACGCAAGCCAGCAGGCCGAACGGGCGCATCCACTGACTGCAACGAGAAATAGCCGATTTGATCTTCATACAAGCCCCCATTTCTGGCAAAAATATGTTCAAGCCGATTTTCCACCATTGCCAATATACGCTGAAAAATAAGCATTTCAGCTCGCACCACGGCAACCGGGAGCCTGCCGGACCGATGGCGTTGATCACGGGAATCGACCCCTGCGCGGCCAGCTTGTGCCAGCGTCGCAGGCCCACAGCCCAGCTTGGGTCAATCAACCGGTGCAAGACGTTGCGCTGTGGTCAGTGCGCAGCCGGTGTTCGATCAGGCCAACAGGCTCCCGGGCATCACGGGCCTGGTTGCCATGCGTCACCCGTCACTCGCATAGGGCGATATGCGCTGCCAGTGCTTCGCCCATTGTGGTCGTTGAAGCCTCTCCGCCCAGATCAGGCGTGCGCGGGCCATGCCTGAGCACCGTCTCGATCGCCCGCACGATCACATCATGTGCCTGGCGAAAGACACCTTGTCCATGACC
>DAOSLL010000082.1:0-10412 GCA_035368905.1 Rhodoferax sp. | reverse complement strand
TTTCCAGGTGCTCGGCCATCACCGGCAATACGGTGGCCCCCAGATTGCCGGCCACGCCCTTGAGGGTATGCGCAATGCGTTCAACCGTGACCATGTCCGACCGGTCCAGCGCCAGGCGCAATCGCAGAGTGGCGTCTTCCTGTGCCACGACAAATTTGCGCAGCATGGAGGCATAGAAATCGGGCTTGTTGGAGGCTCGGGTCAGGCCCAGGTCCACGTTCAGCTCCTGGATGGTGCGCAATTCCTGCATCAGGTTCCCGGCATCGACAGAACCCGGCACCGCAGGCTTGCACCGACGGGTACACCCATGCCATCGCGCACCTTGACCCATTTGAGCAAGGCGCGCCACAGATCATCTGGGTCGATGGGCTTGGTCACCACGGCGTTCATGCCGGCTGCCAGGCAACGATCGCGATCCTCCTTCATGGCGTTGGCGGTCATGGCCACGATCGGGAAATGCGCTGCACCATGGCTCTCGCGTATCAATCGGGATGCGGTGCAGCCGTCCATCACCGGCATTTGCATATCCATCAGCACAATGTCATAGGGCAGGTCTTCTGCAAAACGGGCCTGCACCAAGTTCACGGCGATCTGTCCGTTTTCGGCCACCTCCACAGCAAAGCCAGCTTCGCTCAGCATTTCGATGGCCACCTCCTGGTTGATTTCGTTGTCTTCCACCAGCAAGATGCGAGCACCGGCCAGGTGTCCGAGCTGGCCTTCGACCGGTTCCACCTTGGCGCTGACATGGGTGACCTGGCGCGAACCCTGCCCCATGATCTCCATCATGGTGTTGACCAGCATGGAGCCGCTGACTGGTTTTGCCAGCACATGGTGTATTCCGAGTTTCTCGGCGCCTTTGATCAGTTCCAGACGGCGGTGCGCGGTCACCATCAACACCAAAGGCGCAGTCCGGATGTGTTGTTGCTGGATGGCCTGAATGGTCTCCAGGCCATCCATCCCTGGCATCTGCCAGTCCATCAGGACGAAGTCGTAAGGCCGCTCGTCGGAGTCGGCCTGCTTGAGGCTTGCCAACGCCCGCTCACTGGAGTTCACCTGGTCTACGGCAAACCCCAATTCAGAGAGCGTGTCAGCCAGCACCAGCGCGGCGGCTTCGCTGTCGTCCACCACCAGCACGCGCCGACCATGCAAATCAATGCCGGGCCGGGGCAGCATGCCTTCGCTGGAACCCACCCCCATGCTGGCGGTAAACCAGAAGGTGGAGCCCGCGCCCACCACGCTGTCCACACCAATCTGGCCGCCCATGGCTTGCACCAGGCTTTTGCTGATGGCCAGGCCCAGCCCGGTGCCACCATATTTGCGGGTGGTGGAGCGATCCGCCTGAGCAAAGCTCTGAAACAACTTGCCGACCTGTTCTGGCGCCAAGCCGATCCCCGTATCAGTTACGCTGAATTGCAGCAGCACAGTGTCACCCTGCATCTCCCGAATGGAAATGGCAAGCCGCACATTGCCTTGCTGCGTGAACTTCACCGCGTTGTTGGCCAGGTTGATCAGGATCTGCCCGATGCGCAACGGGTCGCCCACCAAAGTCCTGGGGATGTTGGCATCAACCTTGCACAGCAGTTCCAGCCCTTTGTCTTCGACCTTTTCAGAAATCAGGTTCACCACGTTGTCGATGACGGCTTCCAGTTCAAAGGGGACGGACTCCATTTCCAACTTGCCCGATTCGATCTTGGAGAAGTCCAGAATGTCGTTGATGATGCCCAGCAGGTGCTCCCCGCTTTGCTTGATCTTGTTGAGGTAGTCGGCAATGCGCGGCGGCATCTCGTTCTTCAGGGCCAGGCCCGACAGGCCAATGATGGCGTTCATGGGCGTGCGAATCTCGTGGCTCATGTTCGCCAAGAAGGCCGATTTCGCGGCACCCGCTTCCTCGGCTGTCTCCTTGGCAGCTTTCAGGGCGACATTGGCGTGCACCGTGTCCGACACGTCCAGTATCACGCCCACCATGCCTACTGGTGTGCCGTCGGCTCTGCGAATGCCCTGGCCCCAGTACAACTCATGGTGGATGGCACCATCGGCCCAGCACATCTCGCGTTTCTTGTGAACCAGTGCACCCGAGGCAATGATGTCAATCTGCTCCTCAAAATAGAGCGCACGCTGTGCCGCATCGAGGTTGCGCAAACTGGTTTGCAACAGCGTTTTGCCCACGTAGTCTTGGCGCCGCACACCGTAGGCTTCTTCATAGGCTCGGTTCATGCCGGCAGTGCGACCTTGCGCATCCTTCACAAACAAGGGCGTCGGGATCGCATCCATCAGGCACGCCTGAAAATCCACCTGGTCCGCGTATGCACGCAGGGACGCTTCCTGCTCTACCTGCTTGGCTTGCAGCACCTGCCGGAACCTGGCCTGCGCGGCATTGTGGCGCGCCAGCATGCTGTAGCTGCCAAACAGCACGCTAAACACCGACAAGCCCAAGATCAGACGCGACCACATTTCAGCGGAGTCATTGCTGGGCTCCATCAGCACAGTCTGCCATGCCCCCTGTTCTGCCGGCCAGCCCAGTTTGACGTTGGTGACATGGAAGTCTTTCACCTCAAACCGTGTCAAACCGTTCGTTCCAGACGGGACCTGTGCGCGCAGCGCCAGGTAACCAAATCTCGCGTTCTTTTCAGCCGTTTCACCGGACTGTGCAAGTAATGGCATCAAATCCTGCACGCTTCGATTGCTGGCGAAAACCGTGCCTTCGGGAGACACCAGCAGCGCGGTGCGCGGCAGATACTTGGCCAGCACTTTGTCGACCTCCGCGACATTGGTCTCCAGGTGGTAGACCCCCAGCACCTTGGAGCTGGTGGAGCGCTCTTCAAAAACCGGGGCAGCGAAGTGCAGCATACGCTCTGCGGTAGTGGCATCCACTTCGAGGTTGACCGCAGACACGCCGGACAAAGCTTTTCGTATATAGGGCTTTTGCAAAAAGTTGGCACCTGCCCCGCCAAACGTTCCAGCCGCATTCAACGAAGCCTGGGTAACGCCAATGGCGTTCAGAATTGATGCGCCCTGGACATGCAGCAATCCAATGACGGTGGCGAAGTCTGCCAAAGCCTCCAAATCCATGGCAACCGCGGCGCTGGACAACATGCGCTTGGCTCGGACATCAAAGACCCCGATCAGCGAAGCGCCGCTCATGACCACACCCTTGTTGCTGACGGATTCGACCAACGACGCCATGGCCAGGGTTTCCAGTTGCAGGCGCTCTACACGCTGTGCCGATACCAACTGGTCTCTGGCCCACAGCACCAGGCCCGCTATACCTAGTGCCAACAACAGCGCAACAATGGTTCGCAACCGCGCGCCCTGCAACATGCTACTGAACCCCTTTGGGGACAAGGAGACAATGGGTCGGAGATGAAAACATCGGAATCCAACAAATCGTATTTACTTGATCAATGTGCTGCCGTGTGCACTGCGGTGGACTATTTTCCATGTCTACGCCCATTTGCAATGCACGGCCCGTCATCATATTCGCAAGAAATTGCTTTGGCTCAAGCGGATCGGAAATTCAACCGCGCCAGCCCAAATGTCGCACCCTGGAATCGCCCTCGTTCCGCGTAAAACCCACAATTAGCCGCCCGGCGTGCCAGATTCACTACCAGGAGTTGTGTTCAGAAGGGTGATTTGCGGTGCGCAGCGTGCACCGGACTTGGTGCCACCCCACGGCAAGTCTAGCCAATCGCCGTTTAACTCACTCTCCCATTGACTTGTCTATCGACCTCGTCGTCTGGCGCGGGTTGCGCTGCCAGATCCCTGTCCGGCTCGGACGCAACATCCTCTCTGATCTGCGCACCACCGTCAGCCCGCAACGGCGGCCCGCGTGCCGGGGCTATGTGCGGGGCGGCGAGTCCACCCCGATGTGATCGAGTATTTGCCGGATGTCGGCGCTGTGGGTGATAAAGGCGATCAGGCGCATCTGAATGCGGTGTCGCTGCGGTTCCAGGCGCTGACCATCAATTGGCCTTGGTAGTTGCTGTCGATCAAGCCGACCAGGTTGCCCAGCACGCTGCCGTGTTTGTGGCCCAGCCCGGAGCGCGGCAGGCTCTGCGCGGCAGAACCCAGGTCTTTCAGGCAAATGGCAATGCCGGTGCGCACCAGTTGCCAGGCGTTGGCTGACAGCGTCAGCGGCTCGCTCAGACAGGCGCGCAAGTCCAGCCCGGCGCTGTCTGGTGTGGCGTAGGCGGGCAATTGCCCGGCCAGGCGCGGGTCGATGATCTTGACCTCAATGTTTAACAATCTTGGCCTCCAGCCTTTATCCTATCTGCGATAAGGGCTATCAATTTGCGAGCTAACGCCAGCTTGCTGTCACGCGCAAACTCCTGGGTGCCAGTGGCTTGAACTAGCAGCAAGGCGTTGTCGTCCTGACCAAAGGTGAAGCTGATGCCATCTGGCGGGATGAACCAGTACACTGTGCGAATAGGCTCACCCACTGAAATCGGTTCAGAGCTACAGGGGTGGCTGCGAATAGCCTATGGCCTGCGGCCGGGTGAAAGTGCAAATTTCATCGCACAGATCACTTGTTGAACGTAGGCAGAGAATGGTTTTGCCTGGTGGTGCGACCTCGCCCCAGGCCACCGCGTCAGGCGCTAATCAGCGTCAGGTCAAACACCCGCTCTACCAGCCACACCAGTGCCACCCCCACAATCAGCAAGGAACCCCCAAAAAACACCACCCGGCGGTAAAACAGCGTGCGGCGAAGCCCAAAAATCAGCGGCAAAAACACCATCACGATGGTGGCGACATCTCGGTCGGCAGCGAGTTGGGGAGGGGTTCGGTGTTCAGCGTGCGGTTGCCGTTTGCACGCCTCGGTGCAACGCCGGGCGTGGCTGCCGATACTTTTCAGGTGGCCGGCTTGAACTGCCTGGTTTTCGGTCGCACCGACAGCCTGGCCGACGATATGAGCGTCCACCTGCGCCACGCCCGAGCATACGCGGAGCGGGCCAGTGACGAATCGGTGGCCTTGCAATGGCTGCTGCGCTGCCCGGCCGGGCTCTGCTTGAAGCGGTGGCGATTGCTGCCGGGCGCGCCAAGGCGCCCGACCGGCAGATCCAGCCCAGCCTGGCACCCATGGCGCACACGCCCATGTCCCATGAAGACGCCCGTCGCCAGGGCAGCCTGATCCTGGTGGCCGAAGACAATGAATACAACCAGAAAGTGATGCTGCAGCAGCTGGTGCTATTGGGCCGAACGGCCGACATTGTCAACAATGGCCAGGAAGCGCTGGCGCGTTGGCAGTCTGGCTCCTACTGTCTACTGATCACCGACTTGCACATGCCGCTGATGGACGGCTACCAGCTGATCGCCGCCATCCGCGAGGCCGAGGTCGGCAAGAGCCGCCCGCCCATCATTGCCTTTACCGCCAATGTGCTCAAGGGAGAGGCCGAGCACTGTATTGACGTGGGCATGGACGACTACCTAAGCAAACCGGTGCAACTGACACAATTGCGCGCCATTCTGGACCGCTGGCAGCCTGAGGTGGTTGCCACACCAATTGACTTGGCCAACTTGTCGCAGCAGCCGGAGACGGTCATCCCATTCGCAGCGCAGGCGGCCGACGCCGACCCTGCCTGCCGCTGGATGTAAGGGTGTTGGAGGCTTTGATTGGCGACGATGCCGGTACGGTGGATCAATTTGTCGCAGACTTCTACATCAGTGCCGCCATGTTGACCGGGGAATTACTGGGTGCCTATGCGGCAGGAAAGACCAGCCAAGTCGAGGCCCAGGCGCATAAGCTCAAATTGTCGGCACGGGCCGTTGGCGCACTGCAGCTCGGCGAGTTGTGCGCCGCCATGGAGCGCACCGCCAAGGAGCAGGATGCTCAAGCACTTGCAGTACTGGTCCCAGCCTTCGAGCGGGAAGCCGCGCGAGTAAGCGGTTTCAACCTGAACCGTAAAGTGCCACACGTGTCGCGACAAGGCCCGCACCTCCATGCTGTTGCCCTGCACGAAGCGCCCCCTTGACAGACCAGCCAAAAAAAGCTTCCGCGTTGGACGCCAATTCGACCCCGCCCGCATAGCGTTGAGTCCATCCGGCAAGTCAGCCCGCTCCCCGACAGAAGTCACCTGGAATGAGTGCCTCAAAATTTCGGAATATTCCTAGCAAAGACTAGGACTTACAGGGACGTTCTTTCAGATTTGGATGACTGACAAAACCGGCGTTTTTTCCTAGCATTGAGCGCAGCGAAAGATAGACAAACAGCGGCTTTTCTGGCGACCTCGTCTGGATGGGCAGCCCCGGTCTGTTGCAAGTGGCGCGATGGTAGGTCAGCAAGTTCCAATGCGTAAAGAAATGAAATTTTGACTCTGGCAGTCCGCGCGACCGCGGTTCACCAACATCGTGATGACGGTGACCTCCTGCGTTTTTGGGGACTTTGGCTACCTCGGTTACCGGAGCGGCGAGGCCGAACGCCTGTCTGGACGCTCAGAAGCGTGGCGGCCCGGCCGATCAAGGAGTTGAGCGTAGCCTTGCCGGATATTGCCATTGGCGAGGTGGATTTGTCTTTGCGGTTGAAAAAAGATAGGCGCAACACTGAACTTTCTGAAATCACCAGCCGCGTCAAATTCTTTGTGGGAAGTTGCAACTGGTCGTTCGTTTCATCAAAAAGCTTATCAAATGAAATCGACAAATTTTTCAACCTGGCTAGGCGAGAGGATGCGGCATAGTCGTAGCTATGGCAACGACGAACAACAACGCCAGGCTGGAACAGACACGATTTCATGTGACTGTTGTGGTGAGACGGGCTGCCAGTAATGGGCGGCTCGACTGACAGTGTGCAAGGTAAAGGCCGTAAGGCCTGGATACTGCTGAGCATGTTCTTTGTGCTTGTCGCTGCATCCATTGGCGGGCATAGCTACGTCGATTACTACGCCACTGTCGACCGGGAACTTCAAGCCTTCGAGGGACATGTCCGACTCGCAGATGTGCAGATTTCATCGGTCCTGCAGCGTACGGAGATGATCACGCAAAGTGTGGTGACGGACGAACTGTCCAGCCCCAAGTTGCCCGCCACAGCAGCCCACCAGCGCAAGCTGAACCTGTTGCAACAGTTCCCCGAAGTAGACGTCTTGTTTGTTCTTGATTCCATGGGGCGCGTTGTGGATGCCGCAAGCATCCGTATGCCAGAAGTCCTGCCCAGGCTTGAGGGTCTCGATGCAGCTCAACAGGAATACTTTTTAGTCCATCGAAATGCCCGTGTCGAGGAAGCCCGACGAAACTGGCTGTCCCGTCCCTTTAAAGAGACCGGGGGGCGTTACATTATTTCCCTGTCGAAGGCAATTCGTGGCAATGACGGTGTGCTTCAGGGGGTGGTCGTCATCTTTACCGCTCCCCAGCTTTTCGACAATGTCCTGAGCGAGCTTCTGCGCAATGGGGCAATAGATGCTGCCGCTGTTCACAACCGGCAGGGAGACATCATCTACCGGCTTCCAAACCCTAGTACTTATGTTGGCAAGAACATTGGAAGCGCCGAGTCCTTCAAGAAGTATCTGGCTTCAACAGAAAAGATGACCCGGTATGTGGGTGTTACCGCTACCGATGGGGTGAAGCGTGTCCTGGTGTTTGGTCGGGTCGGAGATACCACCTTGGACGTCGCGGTCTCAGTGAAAACGGACTCACTCATGGTGGACTGGAAAAACAGAACGTTATGGAAGTTGTTGATTTTTCTGGCTGTCGCCTTGCTGATGACCCTGCTTGCTTGGCAAACACAACGGCGCCGGGTTTTCCGAGAGGAACGAGAAAGAGCCGAGCGACGTTTTCGGGCCTATTTTGAGCGTTCAATGGTCGGCATGGCAACCATAGGGTCTGCAAATGAATTGCTGGATATCAACCAGACTCTGTGCGAAATGCTGGGTTTTTCCGCTTCGGAATTGCATAAAAAAGTATGGGTAGATCTGGTTGATGCATCTGAGCGCCCAGCCGTCCTCGCAAAGTCTGCTCGCCTATTGGCAGGCGAGTTGGACGAGTATCAATGCGAGCAGGTCTTTGTACATAGCACCGGCAAACGCCTAGCCGTTGAAGTGGCTGTACGTGCCGTTCGAACACGGCATAAAAAATTGGATTTCGTGGTGGTACTGTTCAACGACGTCACGACCCGAAAAAACGCTGAAGTCGCATTGATCCAAGCCAAAGTTGAAGCGGAGCAGGCTAATGTTGCCAAGAGTGACTTCCTGGCCAACATGAGCCACGAAATCCGCACCCCCATGAACGCCATCATCGGCCTGTCGGGCCTGGCCCTGAAGAACGAAATGCCCCCGCGCATCCAGGACTATTTAAGCAAGATCAAGCAAAGCGGCGAACACCTGCTGGGCATCATCAACGACATCCTGGACTTCTCCAAGATCGAATCGGGCAAGCTCGAAATCGAATCGGTGCCCTTCGAGCTCGAAGCGGTGATCGACAACGTGGTCAACCTGATCAGCCAGAAAGCCGAGGCCAAACATCTGGAGCTGCTGTGCAGCTTTGACAATGCCGTGCCCAGGAACCTCATCGGTGACCCCTTGCGCATCGGCCAGATCCTGATCAACTACGCCAACAACGCCGTCAAGTTCACCGAGCACGGTGAGTTGCGCATCAGCATCCGGGTGCTGGAGTCAACCGCGTCCGAGGTGCTCTTGCACTTTGCCCTCAGTGACACCGGCATCGGCCTCAAGCCCGAACAAATGGGCCGGCTCTTCAAAAGCTTTGAGCAGGCCGACAGCTCCACCACGCGCCAGTACTGCGGTACCGGCCTGGGGCTGGCCATCAGCAAGAGCCTGGCTGAGAGCATGGGGGGCGAGGTCGGCGTGCAAAGCGAGTACGGCAAAGGCTCCACCTTCTGGTTCACCGCACGGCTGGGTATTGGCTCTGCCGAGAAAATCATCACCCGCCCCAGCGTTGACCTGCACGGGCGCCGGGTGCTGGTGGTCGATGACAACGATACCGCTGCCCTGGTGCTGTGCGAATTGCTGCAGGAACTGGGATTTGTGGTGCAAAGCGTCAACTCCGGCGCCGCAGCGCTGCAAGCCGTGGCGCAGGCCGTAGCTGCTGGACTGGCCTTTGACTTTGTCATGATGGACTGGCAAATGCCAGGCATGGACGGGCTGGAAGCGGTGCGTCAGATCCAAGAAATGAACCCCCGCTCGGCACCCTTTGTCCTGATGGTCACGGCCCACCGTCGCCAGGAACTGCTCAAGGGCGCACAGCGGTTGGGGGTCGAGCATGTGCTGGCCAAGCCGGTAGGCGCGTCCCTGCTGGTCGACACCATGATGCAACTTGAAGGCCATGCACCGCGCAAGCCAGCGAATGCGCCGCAGGGCCAAGCGGCCAGCGCTGCCGAGGCCGCGCTGGCACCCATGGCCGGGGCGCGCATCCTGCTGGTGGAAGACGATGAAATCAACCAGATGGTGGCATGCGAACTGCTGCAAATCGTCGGCTTTGCAGTCGATGTTGCCGACAATGGGCAGATCGGCGTTCACCAGGTGCATGCCCGTTTTGCCGATGCCCAGCCGTACGATATCGTGCTGATGGACATGCAGATGCCGGTGATGGACGGTGTCACCGCCTCACGCCTGATTCGTGAGAGCTTCACCTCGGAGGCGCTGCCGATTGTGGCCATGACCGCCAATGCCATGAAAGCCGACAAAGACCGCTGCATGGCCGCGGGCATGAACGGCTTTATCAGCAAACCCATAGACCCGGAGGAGCTCTGGCGTGCCCTGCTGGCCTGGGTCAAACCCCGTAGCGGGGCAGGTCCTGCCCAAGTGCCCACCGTGAGCGCTGCGCCACCTCAGCCGCAGCCGCAGCCGCAGACCAAGCCGTTGGAGCAGATGTTGATCGCCCTGCATGAGATTGTGGGCCTGGACGCCAGCCGGGGCTTGACCCAGTGCAACCGCAATCCCAAGCTGTATGTGTCCCTGCTGGGCAAGTTCGTCAAGGCCCAGGAACACACGCTTGAGAATATCCGTCAGGCCTTGGCCGATGGTGATGCGGGCACCGCGCAACGCCTGGCGCACACTTTGAAGGGCTTGTGCGCCAGCATGGGCGCCGAGCCCTTGCGCCAGACGCTGCTGGAGATCGAGCAGGCAGTGCGCGAGGGCCGGAACACAGACGACATTGAAGGCCTCATAGTGCCCGCCAGCGCTGAACTGACAACCCTCTTTGCCAGTTTGCGGGGGGCACTGGGCCTGAATCAGGGTCCGGCTGCGGCCCGGCCAGCTCAAGCCGGACTGGCAGCGCCAGAGGTGGCAACCAGCGCCTAAACTGAAGTTCCATCCTGATTTGGTTGGATTCCTTTTGAAATCAACACGTTAGTGTTGTTTGGGTGCAAATATGTAGACATGTATTAATTTTTCATTCAATTGGTAATATGTTGTATAATGTAGACATGCACATAAATATCGTCCCAAATCGTGGCTCCGCCCCCACCGTTT
>DAOSLL010000081.1:0-10418 GCA_035368905.1 Rhodoferax sp. | reverse complement strand
GAAGGAATGACTCTGGGGTGTCGGTCTGAGCTCAATGCTGCCGCGATCTGCCAGTTTGACCCGCAGGGATGACTTGCCAACCACCTGACCATTGACGCTGACACCCCCTGAGTCAATCATCTGTTGCAAGTAGCTGCGGGAAAACTCGGGAATCAAATCAGCCAGCGCCCGGTCAATTCGTTGATTGTGATGTTCGGGACCGAACAATAACTCGCGTCGCTCAATCTCACCGTCTGCCAGTTCGGCCGAATCCAGGCCCAACAAAGTAAGGGGGGTCGATATAATCGTTTCGGTCTTGATCAAGAAAGTTGTCCTACATGCCCGGTTACAAATTATCAACTGTCTTTCGCTTGGTTTTAGCCGGTGGGCTTTTGTTGCTCGGTGCTTGCTCGACCAACAAGACTGATCCAACCACTGGCTGGAGCCCCAACAAAATTTACGCTGAAGCCAAGGACGAATTGAATTCGGGTGGCTACGAGAAGGCCATTCCCCTTTTTGAAAAACTTGAAGGTCGTGCGGCGGGAACACCGCTAGCGCAGCAAGCCCAGATCGACAAAGCTTACGCCCAATACAAAAACGGCGATGCGGTTCAGGCCGTGGCAACCCTGAACCGGTTCATGAAACTGCACCCGGCCAGCCCAGCAATCGATTACGCACTGTATTTGAAAGGCGTTGTCAATTTTAACGACGATCTCGGATTATTCTCGGCAATCACCCTGCAAGACTTGTCAGAGCGTGACCAAAAAGCGGCTAAGGAATCGTTTGAGGCATTCAAGGAACTGGTGGCGCGCTATCCTGATTCTCGTTATGCACCAGATGCCAGGGCACGCATGATCTACGTGGTGAATGCGCTGGCGCAATCCGAGGTGCATGTCGCACGTTACTATTTTGAACGCGGTGCCTATCTGGCGGCCATCAATCGGGCACAAACGGCAATTGGTGAATACCAGGGCGTGCCAGCGGCCGAGGAAGCGCTCTTCATCATGGTCAAGTCTTACGATGCCCTGAGCATGCCCCAGATGCGCGACGACACCTTGCGCGTGCTGGAGAAGAACTACCCACAGACCCCATATCTGACCCAGGGATTCAAAGGCAAGATTCAACCATGGTGGAAACTATGGTGAGCCTATGACTGCCAAAGGCCACCGACTTACCGCCGCAACCGGTATTCACAAGGGCGACCGGGACTATCAACAAGATCAAGTTACGTTGTTGATGCACCCGCGAGCGAAGGGCTGCCTGATGGCGATCCTGGCGGATGGCATGGGCGGTCGAAGTGGTGGTCGAAAGGCTTCCGATCAAGTCATGCTGACGGGCAGACAACTGTTTGAGCGCTACTCGCCCGGAGCGGATGATCCGGTGGCCACACTCAAGCAGTTGGTCATGGAAGCACACACGGTGATCAAGCTCACCGCCATTTCTTCCGAGCAAGAGCCACACAGCACGGTTGCAAGTTTCTTGATCAATCCAGACGGAAGCTGTCACTGGGTACATGCAGGTGACTCGCGGATTTATTTTTTTCGCGACAGGACATTGGTCAAACGCACGTTGGATCACTCCTACGTTCAGACTCTGGTCAACCAAGGCAAGATCACGCCAGAGGAGGCCAATTTCCACCCGCGTTCCAACATCTTGATGGGCTGCCTTGGCACTGACAAAGACCCGATTTTGGACATTGACTTCATTCCCTGCTTGCTGCCGGGCGACATACTGCTGGTCTGCAGCGACGGGGTCTGGCACTATTTCAATGACATCGAACTGGGCTCCGTGCTGACCACCCCGTCGGCCAGGGATGCCAGTGAATTCCTGATTGAAAAGGCCCGCAGCAGAGCCAGGGGTAGCGGCGACAACCTGTCACTGGCGATTGTGAAGTTTGAGGCACTCGACGCACCGTCGCCGTGAATGCCAAGACCACCAGGCTCAATCGGGCCGCAACGTGGTTCCAGGCAAACTTTCTGGTTCCTTCGCCTGCTGATCCGCACGTTTTTTTTGAGTGCGGTTGGTCGCTTCTGATGCCTTGGCTTGACGCTCCAGATCGTTCAACACCAGTTCCTGCCGACGCAGTTCATTCAAAACCAGGCGGCGCGCGGCACTCGCTTGGCGCAAGCAATCTTTCACGGCAAACCGCTGAAAACAGGCCTTCTCTGATTCACTGTAGAGCAACTCTTGTTGCAAGCGTTCGGCCCCGATGCGCCGACGTTCAAGCTCCACTTGTACTGTTTTCGCTGCAAGCGCTTCTTGGGCGAAAAGCTGCATAGGTGCCGCGAGGCCGCACAACAAAGCGACGTTAAGCAAAAGTGCCCTGTGCATCAGGTCAAACTGGTATCAACATCGCGCCGGTCCAGCGCCAGGAATTCAGCCGACTGCATTTCATTGATACGCGACACTGTTCGTGCAAACTCGTTAGCCATTTGCCCTTCGGTGTACAACTGCTCAACCGGCACAGCCGCCGACATGATCAGCTTGACGCGCCGGTCATACAGCACATCGACCAGCCAGGTAAAACGCCGCGCCTCGGCCGACATGCGTGGCGGCAGCAGCGGCACGCCACTGAGCAGGACCGTGTGAAACTGGGTGGCAATCTCAAGATAGTCGTTTTGCGATCGGGGCCCGCCACAAAGCGCCTTGAAATCAAACCAGACCAACGCGCCAGCCTTGCGCTTGGCGTGGATTTTTCGCGCTTCAATCTGCAGCACCGGATCTTCGTCGTGGCTTTCTGCCAGACGCTCGTAAGCATCGAGCATGGCCGCATCGGCAGCATCATCGAGCGGCGTGTAATACAGTTGGAGTTGCTCCATTGTGCGGCCACGGTAATCCGTGCCATTGTCAACATTGATGACCGTCAGGCGCGCATTGAGGAGGGCAATGGCCGGCAGAATCCGGTCACGGTGCAACCCATTGGGGTACAAGTCATCAGGCCTGAAGTTTGACGTGGTGACCAAGCCAACACCGTTTTCAAACAGGGCCACCAGCAGTCGGTGCAAGATCATGGCATCGGTAATGTCCGACACATGGAACTCGTCAAAGCAGATCAACCGGTATTTGCGCGAGATGCGTTTGGCCAGCACGTCCAGCGGATTGGCGGTGCCCTGCATGCCGGCCAGTTCGCGGTGCACCTCGCGCATGAACTCGTGAAAATGCAGGCGGGTTTTACGCTTGAGCGGAACTGCCCCGTAAAAGCAATCCATCAAAAAACTCTTGCCTCGCCCTACCCCGCCGTACATATAAATGCCACGCGGAATAGGCAGACGGTTGATCAGCTTTTTGAACGAATTGGAACGCTTCTCCTTGAACTTGGCCCATTCCCGCGCGCAAGTATTGAGTTCCTGTACGGCCCGCAATTGGGCGGGGTCAGCCGTGAAACCACGGGCAAGCAATTCGGCTTGATAAGCTTTTTTAACGGTCACAGGATTCTCAAATGCTATGTATTAAGTAGCTGTTGGCGCATATAGGACAACGGCTAGAGCCCCATTTCTTATATATTCCTTCAGAAATTCAGGGTCCGCTTGTCCACCGCCAGAGCCGCCTCTTTGGTCGATTCACTCAAAGACGGGTGGGCATGGCAAATTCTGGCGATGTCTTCGCTGCTGGCACGAAACGCCATCGCCATCACACATTCGGCAATCAGTTCACTGGCCATTGGGCCGACGATGTGCACGCCCAAAATCTCATCGGTGGCAGCATCAGCCAGCATCTTGACCATGCCAGTGGTGTCGCCTAGCGCGCGTGCGCGACCGTTCGCCAGGAAGGGGAAAGTACCTGCCCGGTATGCGCGTCCGCTCGCCTTGAGCTGCTGCTCGGTCTGGCCGACCCAGGCAATTTCCGGGCTGGTATAAATCACCCAGGGAATGGTGCTGAAGTCAACATGGCCATGCTGGCCTGCTATGCGTTCAGCCACCGCCACACCTTCTTCTTCGGCCTTGTGCGCCAGCATCGGGCCGCGCACCACATCCCCCACCGCCCAGACACCAGGCAAATTGGTGCGGCAGTCTTCATCGACTTCGATCATGCCGCGCTCATCGAGCTGCAGACCCACCGCTGCGGCATTCAGGCCATTGGTATTGGGCAGGCGACCGATTGAAATGATCAGCTTGTCAACCTCAAGTGACAGCGCCTCGCCTTTGGCGTTGGTGTAGGCGACACTGACACTCTTTTTGCCACGCTTGACCTCGCCAACGGTCACGCCAAGTTCGATTTTCAAGCCTTGTTTGGCAAACGCCTTTTGCGCCTCTTTGGCGATCTGCGTATCGACGACTCCAAGAAAATCTGGCAAGCCTTCCAGAATCGTCACGTCGGCACCCAGGCGCCGCCACACCGAGCCCATTTCCAGCCCGATCACGCCCGAGCCAATCAAGCCCAGTTTTTTCGGTACGGTGCCGATGCACAATGCGCCTTCGTTGGACAAAATCAGCTCTTCGTCAAACGGTGCACCGGGCAAGGCCCGCGCCGAAGAACCGGTGGCGATGATGATTTGCTGCCCCTGCAGCGTTTCTTCGGCAGCACCAGCCACCTTGATCTCATAGCCGCCCTGACCTGCCTTGACAAACGAGGCCAGGCCGTGAAAAAAGCTGACCTTGTTTTTCTTGAACAGGTAAAGAATACCGTCATTGTTCTGCTTGACCACGCCGTCCTTGCGGGCCAGCATTTTGGCAACATCCATGCTCAGGCCCTTGACCGCAATGCCGTGATCGGCAAAGTGGTGGCTGGCATGCTCGTAGTGCTCTGAGGACTGCAACAAGGCCTTGGACGGGATGCAACCGACATTGGTGCAGGTGCCGCCCGGTGCCGGACCGCCGGAACTGTTGCGCCAGGCATCCACACAGGCCACTTTTTTGCCAAGTTGGGCAGCCCGAATGGCGGCGATATAACCGCCAGGGCCAGCACCAATGACGATCACATCAAATTGCTTGTTCATAAAAAGTCCGCATCAAAATTTGTCTACAAACCTGTTGCCAAAACCGGCGCATCGACACCAGATCAAGTTGGCCCGGCAACGGACAATACCTAAAACAATAGCAGCCCACGCTTACAGGACGGGGGCTACCGGCCAATTTCTTATCAATCAGATGTCAAACAGCAGACGCGCCGGGTCTTCCAGCGCTTCTTTCATGGCCACCAGTCCGAGCACCGCTTCACGGCCATCAATGATGCGGTGGTCATACGACATGGCCAGGTAGTTCATCGGCCGGACCACAACCTGGCCGTTTTCCACCATGGCACGGTCCTTGGTCGCATGCACCCCCAAAATGGCACTTTGCGGCGGGTTGATGATCGGCGTGGACATCATCGAGCCAAAAGTGCCACCGTTGCTGATCGAGAAGGTGCCGCCGGTCATTTCCTCCATGCTCATCTTGCCGTCGCGCGCCTTGGCACCGTATTCGGCTATTTTCTTCTCGATATCGGCAAAGCTCATCTGATCGGCATTGCGCAAAATCGGTACCACCAGCCCGCGCGGCGAGCCCACTGCAATGCCAATGTCGAAGAAGCCGTGATAGACGATGTCATTGCCATCAACCGACGCGTTGAGCACCGGAAATTTCTTCAGCGCATGCACCGCAGCCTTGACAAAAAAGCTCATGAAACCAATCTTGACACCGTGCTCCTTCTCGAACTTGTCCTGGAAGCGCTTGCGCATTTCCATCACCGGGGCCATGTTGACTTCGTTGAAGGTGGTCAGAATGGCGTTGGTCGATTGCGATTGCAGCAGGCGCTCAGCCACCCGAGCACGCAAGCGGCTCATTGGCACGCGTTGCTCTGGACGCCCGATCAAGTCATCTGCCAGTTTGCCAACCGGAACTGCAACTTGAGGCAAAGAAACGGCTGCAGCCCTTGCCGGCATTGCAGGCGCAGCTACATTTTTTGGAGCTGCCAGGACACCCAGCACATCACCCTTGGTAACCCGGCCGTCCTTGCCGGTGCCAGCCACGGAACCAGCGGCGAGTTGGTTGTCGGCCATCAGCTTGGCTGCCGACGGCATTGCCACACCAGCTTTGGATGCAACAGCAAGCTGCGCCGCAGCCACCGGTGCGGCGACCGCGGCCGCTTGGGGCACAGGCGCTGCCACTGCACCCGCCTTGCCATCAGTGTCGATGCGGGCGATCAGTTGTTCGGCGGCGACGGTGCTGCCATCGGGCTGCACAATTTCCACAATCACGCCGGCGGACGGGGCTGGCACTTCCATCACTACCTTGTCAGTTTCAACTTCAACCAGGATTTCATCAACAGCGACTGCTTCGCCAACTTTCTTCTTCCATTGCAACAGCGTGGCTTCTGCTATCGATTCCGAGAGCTGCGGAACTTTGACTTCTACGAGTGCCATATCAATTCTTTCAAAATGTTTGCTTGGGGGGTGTCCAGAAGACGGGCTGCGCTGCCCGCCTTGAACGGTCTGACCAGAGGAATTGCGGCCCTTACTTTGTCAGCACGAAGCCTTTGAGCTTGCCAAAAGCGCCTTCAACAAGCGCTTTTTGTTGTTCCTGATGCAGGTGCGCATAGCCTGCTGCAGGTGAGGCCGATGCGGCACGACCGGAATACCCCAGCTTTTGCCCGTCAAGCATGTTCTCTTGGATGTAATGCTGCACAAAAAACCAGGCACCCTGGTTTTGCGGCTCATCTTGCGTCCACACAACTTCCGTCGCGTTGGGGTACTTCTTGAGTTCAGTGGCAAACGTCTTGTGGGGAAACGGGTACAACTGCTCAACGCGCAAGATCGCCACGTCTTCAATGCCCCTTTCCTCGCGCTTTTTCGACAGATCGTAGAAAACCTTGCCCGAGCAGGCGATCACGCGCTTGACCTTGTCATTCTTGAGTGCCTTGTGTTCCGGGATGATGGTCTGAAAACCACCGTCGGTGAACTCGGACAAGGGCGACGCGGCATCTTTGTGGCGCAGCAACGACTTGGGCGTGAAGATGACCAGCGGTTTGCGCAGGTGGCGCACCATCTGGCGGCGCAGCACGTGGAAAATCTGGCTGGCTGTGGTGGGTTGCACCAGTTGCATATTGGTATCGGCAGCCAGTTGCATGAAGCGCTCGACCCGGGCCGATGAATGCTCCGGGCCCTGCCCCTCATAACCGTGCGGAAGCATCAGGGTGATGCCATTGACGCGGCCCCATTTCACCTCGCCTGACGCAATGAACTGGTCAATCACCACCTGTGCGCCATTGGCAAAATCGCCAAACTGGGCTTCCCAGATGACCAGCGTGTTGGGGTCATTGGACGCATAGCCATATTCAAACCCCAACACCGCCTCTTCCGACAGGATCGAATCAATGACGACAAAAGGTGCCTGTTGGTCAGCCACGTTTTGCAGCGGAACGTAAGTGCCGATGTCCCACTTTTCCCGCTTTTGGTCATGAATGACCGCGTGCCGGTGGGTAAAAGTGCCGCGGCCGCAATCTTCACCGCTCAGGCGCACGGGATAACCACTGGCCACCAGCGAGGCAAACGCCATGTGTTCGCCCATGCCCCAATCAACCGGGATGTCGCCACGCCCCATGGCGGCGCGGTCGTCATAGACCTTTTTGACCAGGCCATGCGGCGTTACCGTTGGCGGAATGGTGGTAATTCTTTCGGCGAGGCGCTTCCATTCGGCCAGCGGAACTGCGGTATCGCCTGCGTCGGTCCATTTCTTGCCCAGAAAAGGGGCCCAATCGACCGCGTATTTGCTTTTGAAATTGGTCAGCACCGGGTCTGAAGTGTGCCTACCTTCATCCATGGCAGCGCGGTAGGCCTTGAACATGTCGTTGCCAAGTTCGTCGCCCAGGCCTTGCGCTGCAAGCTTGTCGGCGTACAGCTTGCGGGTGCCCGGATGTTGACCGATCTTCTTGTACATCAGGGGCTGGGTGAGCGCCGGTGTATCTTGCTCGTTGTGGCCGAGCTTTCGGAAACAGACAATGTCAAGCACCACGTCCTTGCGAAACTCCATGCGGTAGTCCAGAGCCCACTGCACCGCCATCACCACAGCCTCAGGGTCGTCACCATTGACGTGCATGACAGGCGCTTCAACGCCTTTGACGATGTCGGTGCAATACAGCGTCGAGCGGTAGTCGCGCGGATCAGAGGTGGTAAAACCAATCTGGTTGTTGATGATGATATGAACCGTGCCCGCCGTGGTGTAGCCACGCGTTTGTGCCAGTGCCAGGGTTTCCTGGTTAACCCCTTGACCGGCAAAGGCGGCATCGCCATGCACCAGCACCGGCAGCACCTGGCGACCGGTCGGGTCAGAGCGGCGGTCCATCCGGGCCCGCACCGAGCCTTCCACCACAGGGTTGACAATTTCAAGGTGCGACGGGTTAAAAGCCAGACTGAGGTGCACCGGGCCGCCGGGGGTGGTGACATCCGAACTGAAACCCTGGTGGTACTTGACATCACCTGCAGGCAAATCTTCAGGTGCCGTGTGGTCAAACTCGGCAAACAGGTCGGCGGGCATTTTGCCAAGCGTGTTGACCAGCACATTGAGACGACCCCGGTGTGCCATGCCAATCACGATTTCCTGCACGCCTTTGGCCCCTGCCTGCTGGATAAGTTCGTCCATGGCAGCGATGAAGCTTTCGCCACCTTCCAGAGAAAATCGCTTTTGACCCACATACTTGGTGTGCAAAAAGCGCTCCAGACCTTCTGCCGCCGTCAAGCGGTCAAGAATATGCTTTTTCTGCCGCACATCAAAGTTTGGCTTACTGCGCACGCTTTCGAGCTTTTGTTGCCACCAGCGCTTCTGCGTCTGATCGGTCAGATAGGTGTACTCGGCACCAATCGTGCCGCAGTAGGTTTCGCGCAGCGCATTGAGCAGTTCGCGCAAAGACATTTTGTCTTTGCCAAAAAAAGTGTTGCTGATGTCGAACACGGTCTCCTGATCGGCATCAGCGAAACCATAAAAAGAGGGCTCCAGCTCAGGAATGTTCGGGCGCTCGGTCCGTTTGAGGGGATCAAGATCAGCCCAACTGGCACCCACATTGCGATACGCAGCAATGAGCTGCTGCACTGCTGTGCGCTTGCGACCCATTTCGGAATCAGCACTGGCCACCACCACCCTGGTACCACCGGCTTTGGCTCGCTGGGCGAACGCGTCAATCACCGGCTGGTGAGGAACGTCTTTGGCGTTGCTGCCGTCAGCGGCAGGGACATGTTGTAGGGCATCAAAATAGCCGCGCCAGGTATCCGGCACGCTACCTGGATTGGCCAGGTAGTTTTCGTACATCTCTTCGACATACGGGGCGTTCCCACCAAAAAGGTAAGTATTGGCCTGATAGGCTTGGTAAACCGTGTGGGTTTCACTCATGTTTCGCTGACTTTCGCTTCCCTTGGGGAAACTGCTGCTGGTTAAAGCTGGTAGTTGATTAACCTCCCGCGTCACGGCTTGACCGTTTAGCGGATGCGACTGTGGCGTTGGAAGGGGCCTGATTGGGCCGCAGATTGTGCCACCCGAAGATGGCACAGTCCTTACGCGGCAAAGATGCAGAAAACGCTCAGGAGCTGATCAAATCCTTGATTTGCTGCAGCGCTGCGGGGTCGTCCATGGTGGTCAAGTCACCGGGGTCACGGCCTTCGCAGATCGCTTGCACGGCCCGGCGCAACAGTTTGCCGCTGCGGGTTTTTGGCAAAACGGTGATGAAACGCACGCGGGCCGGTCGTGCCACCGCGCCGAGGTCTTTGTCAACCATTTTCATGATCTCGGCCTCCAGCTTGGCAGCACCTGCCGCATCAGCGACCAGACTGGCATCCTTGGCTACCGCAAACGCCATGGCAACCTGCCCTTTGAGCTGGTCTGCCACGCCCACCACGGCCACCTCGGCCACATTGGGGTGCGCCGAGATGCTTTCCTCAATCTCGCGGGTACCCAGACGGTGACCGGCAACATTGATCACGTCATCGGTACGGCCCAGGATGAAATAGTAACCATCAGCATCACGAATGCCCCAGTCAAAAGTGCTGTAGACCATCTTGCCGGGCACTGTCTTCCAGTAGGTGCTGACAAAACGGTCATCACCGCGCCAGACAGTTTGCATGCAGCCGGGCGGCAGCGGACCTTCGACCACCACCACACCCTTTTGATTCGGGCCAATCAGTTCTGCACCGGTCTGGTCATCAAGCAGTTTGACATCGTAGCCATAGACGGCCTTGCCGGGCGAGCCAAACTTGCTCTTGGCCTGTTCAACACCATTGCACAGCGACAAAATCGGCCAGCCGGTTTCGGTTTGCCAGTAGTTGTCGATGATCGGCTTGCCCAGGCCGTCACTGATCCACTGCGCGGTCGGCTCGTCAAGTGGTTCACCCGCCAGGAACAGCGCACGCAGGCTCGAAAGGTCGTACTTTTTCAGCAGGGCCGGGTCTTGCTTTTTGAGCACGCGCACCGCTGTCGGGGCGCTGAACATGACCGTGACCTTGTATTTTTCCACCAGGCTCCACCAGATGCCGCCGT
>DAOSLL010000080.1:0-10436 GCA_035368905.1 Rhodoferax sp. | reverse complement strand
GAAATCCGCGACCGCAGTTTTGAGCAACAACGCTACCGGGCCAGCGGCCTCAATCTGGTAACGGCGGCCATCGTGCTTTGGAACACGGCCTATCTGGAACGGGCAACCAATGCTTTGAACGGGCACGGCAAACCGGTAGACGAGACGCTGTTTCAATACCTGTCACCGCTGGGGTGGGAACACATCAATCTGACCGGCGATTACCTCTGGCGCAGCAGCACCAAGGTCGGCGCAGGCAAGTTCAGACCGTTGCGACCACTGCCACCGGCTTAACGTGCTTTATTTTCCGTTTTCTGAGACGACCCCTGAAGGCGCACCCGTATCCGGAATAAAGAGCCCCATGCGCCGCGCCAGTGGATCCAGACCGACAGAATCGGCAGCGCCACCAATCCTCTCAATCCGGCCACCTGGAGCGGGGGATAGTATTCAACCAAGAGCTTTAGGATGGTGTCGACCCAAGCGAACAACGCAACGCCTAAGACCATGGCGCCGATACCCAGGATGTTGCGAGTCGGTTGCTGCCCGGTCGAACGCCTCATGACCCAGCCTCCGACTCAGTGGGAAACCGCACCGCGCATCTGTTCCCCCCGTCGTCGCAGGATCTCCAGGACCACTAGCAAGAGGACGGATAACACCGTCAAGACCGTGGCTGCAGCGAGGATGGTGGGGGACAACTGCTCGCGAATACCCGACCACATTTGCCGCGGCACGGTGCGCTGCTCAACCCCCCCCAGGAACAATACCACGACCACCTCGTCGAAAGACGTACCAAAGGCAAACACCGCCCCGGAAATCACGCCTGGCGCAATGAGGGGCAGCTTGACCTTGAAGAAGGCATAGAGCGGAGATGCACCCAGACTGCGGGCAGCACGTGTCAGGCTGGCGTTGTAACCTACCAAGGTGGCCTCGACAGTCATGACCACGAAGGGAGTCCCCAGTGCGGCGTGAGCAATGATCAAACCAAGCAAGTTGCCCGTCAGATCAAATTTCGAGTAGAGAAAATACATACCCACGCCAGCCGTCACCACGGGAACCACCATCGGCGAGATGAAGATCGCCTTGACGATATGGCGCATGGGCAGGTCGCGCTCTGCCAGTCCCAGGGCAGCCGTCACACCCAAGACCGTGGCAATCGATGTTGAAGCGACGCCCACGATGAGAGTGTTTTTCAAGGCCAACAGCCATTGTGGCTCATTCAGCAACTCCTGGTACCACTTCAGGCTGAATCCGCTCAAGGGATAGCTGAAATACGGCTCGGAGTTGAACGACAGAGGAATGTTTACCAACACAGGCAACGCCAGGAAGGCCAACAGCAACCCACAAAACACCCGATAGGCGAGGTGGCAAGTCTTGCCTTTCCAGCTAACATATGCAGGAAACATCATCATTTCTCTCCTTTACGCATGGTCAGCCGTGCGTACAGGCCATACAGAATGAAAACACCGACCAACAAAAGACCACTCAAGGCTGAAGCCAAGCCCCAATTGAGGGAGTTATTCATGTGATCGGCAATAAAGAAGCTAAGCATTTGATCCTGTGCACCACCCACGATCGCCGGCGTGATATAGAACCCGAGCGCAAGGATAAAGACCAACAACGTACCGGCAAACACACCAGGAAAAGTTTGTGGCAAATACACATTGAAAAACGCCATGACCGGACCGGCCCCCAAGGAACGAGCGGCCCTGACGTAACCCATAGGAATCGCCTTCATGACGCTATACAACGTCAGTACCATGTAGGGCATCAGGATGTGCACCATCGCCACCAACACACCAAATCGGTTGAAAATCAATGGTAAGGGGTCTGATAGCACATCCATGGACATCAACGCCGAGTTCACCACTCCCTCCGGCTGCAGGATCACGACCCATGCCATGGTACGGACCAACAACGACGTCCAGAACGGCAGCAGGACAAAGACCATCAGCATGTTGCTGGTACGACTCGGCAGATTCGCTAGAAAATAGGCAAGTGGAAAACCCAGCAACAGGCACAGACCCGCTACTTGGAAACTGATGGAAAAGGTGCGCCAAGACACGTCACTGTAGAGCTTGAGGTCATCCGGTTGCGATGTGATCGAACCGTCATCGGCTTGTCGCAGATCCAAGGCGTTCAAATAGTAGTGATACGTGAAGTCGCTGCTGATGTACTTCAACCCGACCCAAGGGTCCGTTTCGCCCCACCGCCCATCTGCAGCAATTAGCGCTTCATAGTCGGGGGTACCTTCCAGCGCCATCAATTTGCGTGAGGTGGACATAAGCAGGCTGCGCATGCCCGGGCGTTCAAAGTTGGCCCGTGTCGCGACGCGACTAATCTCCCTGGATTTCGCCGCAGCCTGAAGTTCACGTGCGACGAGATCACGTGTTCCTTGGGGGGGCAAGGATGTTGCACGCACATCCCACTCACGCAAGGCTGCCGCCGACTGCGGCATGATTCCCGTCATGACGTCGTCGTTGATGCTCTTATAGAGGACGACCCCAATAGGCGCCAAAAAACTGAGTAGCAAAAACACCAGCAAGGGCATCACCAGCATGAACGTACGCAGACGAAACGCCCGCTGCGTCGAACGCAACTGCCGCTTCAGCTCAACTGAGTTGTTAATTGAAATATCCACAAAATCATCCTTGAATCAACGAGCTCTCGACCACCTGGACTACATGGGGCTCAGCGGACCGACCCCCATGGCCAGACCGCTTTAGTTGGCCAGCCAGACTGAGAAGCGCTGGTTAATCTCATCACCGTTGTTGGCCCACCATTCAGGGTTGGACGGCACACCCACAGCGATATTGGCGGCGGCGCTGGGGAGCTTCGACACAACAGAAGACTCGATCAGACTCAACGCAGACTTGCGGAGCGGACCGTAGGCGATGTACTTGGTCTGTTCGGCAAGCACCGCTGGAGACGACGCGAACTTGATGAAGTCACGCGCCGTCGCTTCATTCTTGCTTCCCTTTAAAATCGCTAGCGTCTCGTATTCAGGAATTTGCCCCTGCCAAATGATTTTGAAAGGCTTGCGGTCGACATCAATGGCCGCCTGGATACGTCCACTGTAGGCCGAAGTCATAGTCACAGCACCATCTGCCAGCAACTGGGGCGGTTGTGCACCCGCCTCCCACCATACGATGCTGGACTTGATCGTGTTGAGCTTGCGAAATGCCCGATCCAAACCGGCGGGCGTACCCAATACCTTATAGACATCGGCGGGTGCCACGCCATCAGCCATCAGCGCCCACTCCAGATTCGCTTTGGCGGCCTTCTTCATGCCGCGTTTTCCTGGAAATTTCTTCAAATCAAAGAAATCACCCACCGTAGACGGCTCGGAACCAACAAACTTGTTGAGGTTAAAGGTGATCACGTTGGCCCACATCACGGTACCGACCGAGCACGGGGTCAACGAGTTGGGCAGGAAGTCATCCACCACCGACGCCACACCGGGAACGCCTTGCAGATCGCGGGCTTGGATCGGTGCCAGTAGTCCCTCGTCGCAAGCTCGAATCGCATCCTGCAACTCCAGATCCACGACGTCCCAAGTGACCTTGTTAGACTTGACCTGTGCGCGGATTTGAGCCAATCCACCGCTGTAGTCTTCCACCAAGATTCGATGCCCTGTCTTGGCGGAATACGGCTTGACGAGTGCTTCGGCCTGGCTCTTCCCGTAGGTCCCACCCCAGGACACGAAAGTCAGATCGGCGGCGTTGACGCCATGAGCCACCAGTGTGAGCGAGACGATGGCTGCCAGGGCCAACGCCTTTTTACGAATTTTCATATTTGTCTCCTTCAGATTTATAAACAGAAATTAATACCTACGGAACTCAGTCCGTTCAATCAACACCCTCCTGAGATCCTGGCTCGCTACGACAGCACGCGCCCATCCTCAACGCGCCAATGAACTGCGACCTTTTGCCCTTTCTCCAGCGACATCGCCGTTCCTCCGTTGGGAACCTTAGCGATCAACTCATCCCCACCATTCAACGCACATTGCACACGCAGGTGATCGCCGTGGTACGACACGTCCATCACCTGTGCGGCTATCACGTTGCATGCATTCGCCGACTCACGGAAGTCGGCATCGAAAACCAAGCGCTCGGGACGCACGGACAGCACCGCTTGCTGGCCCTGCTTCAAATCAGCGACGTTGAGCGCGACAAGGGTTACGCCCCCCTGGGTTCGCACATCACAAAGATCGGCCTTGCGGGCAGTAACCGTCACCGACCACTCGTTGTTTTCGCCAATGAAACTCGCCACAAACGCATTCGTAGGGCGCTCATACAGATCCGTCGGAGACGCCAACTGCTGAATGACACCGTCCTTGAACACAGCGATGCGATCAGACATAGTGAGCGCTTCGTCCTGGTCATGTGTTACATACACCACCGTCAGGCCAAGTTCTTTGTGCAGACGCTTGATCTCGTACTGCATCTGCTCGCGCAGTTGTTTGTCCAGTGCCCCCAAAGGCTCGTCCATCAGGACCAGCTTGGGCTCGAACACCAAGGCACGGGCCACGGCCACCCGTTGCTGCTGACCACCGGAGAGCTGCGCTGGCATGCGGTCACCAAACGCGCCCAAGTTGACCATCTCCAATGCACGCTTGACCCGTTTCTCGATATCGTGTCGAGGCACCTTGCGAATACGCAAGGGAAACGCGAGGTTCTGGCTTACCGACATGTGAGGAAAGAGTGAGTAGCTCTGAAACACCATACCGATGTCACGGTGCTCGGGCGCAATGCGGTTCACCGGTCGACCATCAAGCAAAATTTCGCCTGAGGTGGCGGTTTCAAACCCTGCCAACATCATCAGGCAGGTTGTTTTCCCGGAGCCAGACGGCCCTAGCATCGTTAAAAATTCATGCTTCGCCACTTGCAAATTGAGATCGCGCACTACCAGTGAGTTGCCGTCGTAAGTCTTTTGAACATGCTCAAACGTGACATACGGTTTTCCCAACGCGAACGTCCGGATAGCCTCGCCACTGACCTGTCGCGTCGAGCCAAAAACGTGCATATCCAAACCGGAGCGTGGAGTGATAACGACGGTGTCCATATCAGTTCTCTTGAAAACCCTGGCCGCACATCAACGGACCAGAGTGTGGTTAATAAACAGTTACTGTCGGCGAAAGGCAGGTGGGATCTCGCCCTTCCAGCCCAGCTCATCCTGAAACCAAAGCGCGATGTCTAAGAGTCGTACATCGCCACGCTGGCGCCCAATGAGTTGCATGCCCAATGGCATTGAAGCGTCATCCACGCCAGCCGGCAGAGTGATTTGTGGGACACCCAACAGCTGCCAAGCCCGACTCTGGTCAGGCCGACCGGTTGCCTCAAGTCCTCGTGGTGCAGCACCTGGCGCAGCAGGTGCTAATACGGCGTCGTACCGGTCCATTGCCCTTGCAAACTTAGCCATGGCCATGTCACGCAGCGACTTCAGTTCCTCGTAACGCTCACCATCAATGCCGAGTCCCTCTTCGATCAAGTCTTGTAGTGCGCGACTTAACCCATCGGCGTGCTCGTGATACTCGAACGACAGCGTTTGAGCGGCTTCATACGCCATAAGCTCATGGTGCCATTGGGCCAGTTTTTGACCTCCCTCGGCCCCAAGCTCGTCGGTCACCGTGTATATCCTGACTCCTTGCGATGCCAATCCGTCTAGCGTGCGCTGATGGAGGGCGAGCATCTCCGCATCGACCGCCCCAAATGCCCTGCCATCGACAGCCAATACAGCCTCCGGCTTTCGACGGACACGCCCCTGCTTCACTGGAGCCCTTGTCAATAACGCCTGCACGTAGTGCACATCGGCGACGTCGCGTGTGACCAGACCCAAGGCATCCAAAGTATGTGCCAGGGGCATCACTCCCCGAAGCGACACCGAGCCAACAGAAGCCACATAACCAACGACCCCACAATACGCTGCGGGTCGAATGAGCGAAGCGGCCGTTTGAGAGCCCAGCGCGACCGGGACCATACCTGCAGCCACCGCTGCGGCCGAACCACTAGAAGATCCACCCGGGGTATGGGCCAGATTGTGGGGATTGGCAGTAGCGCCAGGGGTGAAATAGGCGAACTCGGTGGTGACGGTTTTGCCTATAACACGCCCACCGGCATGCTTCAAGGCACTGATGCAAGACGCATCGGCCGGCGCTTCACGGCCTTGCCAAACCCTGGAACCCCGCTCGGCCCGCATACCTAGAACATCAATAGTGTCCTTGATACCGATGGGCAAACCCTGTAGCGGAAAGCGCGTATTCTCGAGGTGGATGGCCTGAGACTCATCCGCGAGGCAATAGAGTTGTTGCCAGGCATGGACGTCCCGATCGTACCGATCGATCTGGTGCAGGCAACTGCGCCAGATATCGCTCGGCAGACAGTCGCCCTGTTCGATGGCATTCAACATGCCCGTCAAACTCAGCTGATTTAGTGATGACATAATCTGTCCCTCACAGCGTCTTGAGCGCTTGCTCAAAGATCGCAACAGACACATCGATCACGCCACTGCCAATTCGCCCCGACTGTCCCTGCGCATCGATCATGCCGATCAGGATCAGAGGACCCGCGCCAGCCTCAACGCAACGGAACGCCGAGGTAGCGCCCAACCCATGGCTCACATCACGTCCCGCCGAGGCCAATACCTGCGATGGGCGACGTGCGACATCGCTGGGCAAGTACAGCTCAACCCCTTGAGCCACCAGCGGCGCCTTGTGCAGAGACTGCCCCCCCAGCCCAGAAAAATCAACTACAGCACTGTCGCCCAATGCCCCCACTGCATGCCGTCCAACATGGACCGCCTCCACCATACCCTTCGGAATAGGGGCAGGACAGCAAATCCAGCGTCCGGGATGCGCTGCGAGTTGAATACCGAATTCCACGCCGTTGCCACCAGCCCGCGTGATCAACGATGAGCCTGACAGGCCTTCCGCGACACTCGCCGCCAAGGCGGTAGCCCCCATCCAGAAATTGAGCGCGAATGCCGGAGACGCCTTCAGAAAATTTCGAATCTCGTTGCCAGGCTCCGAGCCGCGCTTTAGCAGTTCAGCCGCTATCATCTCAGACCCTACCACCGTCCTGGCGTGGCAATCATCGCCCGCCAAGCGGGCCTGGACCAGCAACGGCAGCAGGTCCAGCGGTGACACCAGGCACTGCTTCACCCACCCTGCAAACAAACCATTGAGCCAATGCAGGTGGGGCAGCAAGCCATCGTCCAGTCGCCCCAATCGGGTGGCGTGTACCTGACCTTCGTTCAACGCGACAAACACCGAGGCCAATTCGAGTTTAGGGTCTGAAATCTCCAGTACCGCCATGGAAGCACTCAGCACACCGGCGAGTGGCACCATCAGGTTATTTGCTTGCGCGGACGCCATGAGAATCTGCCCCTCGCGGATCGCTTCGATTGCCTCAGTAACAGTGTGGCACCAGCCCTCATACACCACCGCTTGAGCAGCAGAATTTAGAACCGGAGCCGGGATCTCCGCCAGAGACCGATAGGGCGGGCCCGCATGAAATATTCGTCGATTAGTGTTCCGGATCACGTCATCCAGCCGATGAACGCCGGTGCAATGAGGCCTTACGGCTAACACTTTCTTGACTGCTGATTCATCGCACAAATCAACCGGATGAGGTCGGGGATGGTGTTCGTACATCATGGGCTCAGACGGTTTCATGTTCGGACTGCACCCAGGTTTCACCGAACGCCAGCGCAGCCGACTGAGCGCGCCCACCAAAGAATTCCCGCTCGACCGTTGTCCCGGGAAGAATTTCACCGTTAAAGCTCACCCACCCTTTGCCAGCGGGCTGAAACACCGTGAACATTTCGTGTTGACCCGTCTGGGTCTTATCGGCGGGGACCACCGCCATAAACGGCAGCTGCAAGTTCTCCCAATGCATCTCGATGTTGATGCCCGCTTGCGTGCTAACCGCTCGCTGCACGTGTGAGCCAAGACCCTGGTCATGACACGAGAAATGTGAGTCACCCACAATCCGAATATCATCCAACAGGTCGGTACACGGCCGGAAAAGTCCGAAGTGTTTGACGAACCCATTCAGCAAATACCGCGTCATTTCAGGATTGTCGGTCAACACCAACCGCCTGGCTTCCAAGCGTGCGGGTTGATAAGGCGCTTCAAGCACCATCATGGCTTGCCCCACGCCATAGGGCGACAGCGCAATCCGGAAGTAAAGTGCTAAGGTTGACCAGTCGCCATTCGGGTCGGTCTTGAGATAAATAAAAGGGTTGTCTCCGGTCCAGTCGACGGCACCGGGTTTTACTGTAGTAATCATCGCGTTTGTTTCCTCGTTGGTTCAAAGCCAGAGTGCGCGCAAGTCAAGATAGTTCGACGCGGGCTCCCATCCGAGCATGTCCTTCGCCTTGGCGGACGAAAAAACGGACGCACGCGGCTGAGCCTTGAACCATTCCGGATTTTTCAGCGGAGGCACATCACCGAACAAATGCCGGTACCACTCGACAGTGGGTTCAGGACGACTAGTGTCTGCGGCACTCAGGAAGAAGGTGCCGTAGCGCACACCTTTGACATCCAACGCCGCGCGGAAGCCTCGAGCGACATCAGTCGCCGTAACGTAGTAAAAAAGCCAATTCCGGTTGGGCTCTTCCACGAACTTGACGTACTCGGCAAATGTCTCTTGCATGATCACCGCCAGCGGCCGCAAGCAGATCACGTCCATGGCCGTGCCATGCACGAAACTCAAACCCATTTGCTCCATTAGCTGCTTGCTCACGCTGTAGGCTTGGACAGGTCGACATTCGTGTTGCTCATCGACTTGCAGATACTGCGGATGCCAATCGGAGCGCATCTCGGACAAACCGCAAGCGGACACACTCGAACACAACACCACCTTTTTGACTCCGGCTTCTGACGCGGCCTGCAGCACGTGCCATGTCCCTCGCACGTTGACATCAATGTATTTTTCCGGCGCGGCCTTCCAGTCAAAATCGATGGCGGCGAGATGCACCACGGCATCAGCCCCCACGAATGCCCGGCGCAACGAATCGAGGTCCATCACGTCCGCCCGCACATACTGGGTATCGACTCGACCTTCGACCAGGTCAGCATTGGTCACATCAAAGTGGGGCAACAATTCACGCAACACGTAAGTGCCTACGCGACCAGAGCCACCGGTTACAACAACTTTTTTGATACTCACGGATAGTCTTTCAAAGATCGAGCGTTAGAGATGGCGTAGCAGCCCGGGATACACAAATCATCATGTGACGGTTGGATTTCCGCTCTTCCGGCGTCAAGACCGCATCACGGTGATCAGGAACCCCATCCACCACAACTTGCTCGCACGTGCCGCACACACCGTCACAACATGACCATTCCAAGTTCATCCCATCGCGACGCAGGACGTCCAAAATCGACTCATTGGGCTGAATTCGATAACTTTTTCCAGAACGAGCCAGAACGAGATCAAAGGCAACAGCGTCACCCACATCCTTGTTGGGGTTTTCAAACCGCTCAAGATGCAGCTTCCAAATAGGGTTTACCTCATGAAGGGCCACCATGTCGTCCAGCAAACGCAGCGGACCACACACGAAGACCGAGTCCCCATCAGACAAGCCACGTGTCCACTCACCCAAATTCAAACGACCCACCTCGGCCGAAAAGTAGTACGACACCCGGTGCGGCGGTAGTTTGTCCAGGGTTTCACGCAAGCTGACGTCTTCACGTTCGCAGACTAAATAGACCAGACGCCAGTCACACCCCTGCGCCTCAGCCTCGAAGGCCATTGGCAACAGCGGCGTAATCCCGATTCCGGCAGCCAGAAAAGTGACACGCTGGTCCGGCACGAAGGGAAAGTTATTGCGAGGACAACGGACCTTGACACGCGTACCCACACTCACCTGATCACACAAATATGCCGATCCTCCACGACTGTTTTTTTCCCGATGTACTGCTATGCGCCAGCGCGGCCCTGAGAAGCGCTCACCGCACAACGAATACTGTCGAACGAAGTCTTGGCCATCCACGGACCAACTGAGTTCAATGTGAGAGCCAGCCTTCCACGCTGGAAGGTCACTCCCGTCAAGCGTCTCCAAGTCGATGACAGCGGTGGATACCGCGGTGATCGCCTTGGCGACGACCTTTACTTCAATTGCATTTTGAGTTTGCATCGAAGACTCCGTTCAAGCACCCGCTTCGCTCGCCTTGCGGTACTTGTTCACCAACCAGTCCTGGTAGCGGCCAATCACCCGTTCATACGAGCTCAGACGACCACGGGCAGCAAATCGCGATTCGCCCCCGACTTGGTAACGGCGCCATGCGGTGTAGTCCTCGATCATCACGGGATACAGATCATCACGCTCCATCTGCCAACGCTCTTTGAACTTGGGGTCAGCGAGCGTGGTCTCTGGATAGAGCCACGTTGCGCTATACCAGGACGTTGTTGCTGACTGCGGCAGCCAAAGGAAATATTTAACCTTGTCAGGCATCG
>DAOSLL010000079.1:0-10444 GCA_035368905.1 Rhodoferax sp. | reverse complement strand
AATGTTTTTTTTCAACAGATTGCAAGCGCCTCAGGTTCCCCGCCAGCGCGGGACCAGAGAGGATTGCGATGACTGATCGGGCAAGCGCTGCATGTCGGCCCAAGACAGTCAGCCAGACCGATGCCCGAACCCCGAACCACGGCGCACCGGCAACAAGGTGCCGGTCTGGTGTGAGTCATCGCACTCATGCATTGTTTGATGCCAAAAGTGCCTTTAGCCCTTACGAATAAAGCGCTGACAGCTATATAATAAATAGCATGTCAGTAGCCAGTGCAAGGCTGGCAATCGTGCCTGACAATGCGTTAAGGTCAATACCCGATGAAATTACTCCCCCGTCACGCCATGCCGCAAGAGATTGAACTCAAACTGTCCTTGCCCGGCGCCGATCCGGCAGGCCTGGCCGTGCACCTGGCCCGCTTGCCCTTGCTGGCCCGGCGCAAGCCAATACGGCAGGCGCTGTACAACATTTACTTTGACACGCCAGACCAGTTGTTGCGCCAGCAGCGGGCCGCCTTGCGCTTGCGCCGGGTTGGCAGCGCGGCGCAGCCACAGTGGCTGCAAACGCTGAAAACCGGTGCCAGCGACGATTCGGCCCTGAGTCGGCGCGGCGAATGGGAGACCGCAGTGACCGGTCCCGCTTTGAGCCGGGATGCGCTCAAAGGTACCGCCTGGGCAGCCATGGATACTGATGGCAGCCTGTTTGACCGCCTGATGCCGTGTTTTGTGACCCAGTTTGAGCGCACCACCTGGCTGGTGCGCAGGCCCGATGGCAGTGTGGTGGAAGTGGCGCTGGACATCGGTCAGATCGAGGCCGATGGTCGGCAGGCACCGATTTGCGAGCTGGAACTCGAACTCAAGGCAGGTCAGAGTGCGGCCCTGTTTGACATTGCCCGCGTCATCGCGCTGGTCATGGCGGTTTTGCCAGCCAACCAGAGCAAGGCGCAGCGCGGCTTTTTGCCGGCGCAGCTTGGGCTGGACCAGCCGCAACGGGCGCAGCCGCCACGGCTCAATCCGGACCTGGCGGGGGTCGAACTGGCGCAATGCGTGCTGCTGGAAAGGTTCGCGCAGTTCACCACCAACCTGAATGCGCTTGGCGTATCGGATGACCCCGAGGTGGTGCATCAGGCGCGGGTGGGCTGGCGGCGCTTCAAGTCAGCGCTGCGTCTTTTTTGCAAGCTGCCTGCCCTTGCCAGCGCACCGGCCTGGCCCGAACTTAATGCGCTGCTGTCTGGCTTGAGCGAATTGCGCAACCGGGAAGTGGCCCTGACCGAGACGCTGCCGCCCCTGGAAGGCGCCTATTGCCGGGGCGAGGCCCAGCGTGCCGAGGCATGGCAGGCCGCGCTGACCACGCTGACCGAGGCGGTTGCCTTGCAGCGCCAGGTGGTTCGCCATGCGCTGCAGGACCCGGCGGTCGGGTCAAATTTGCTGTTGATGACGCAATGGCTGCACGACTTGGCGCAGACGCAGCACAGCGGACCTGAAGACAAGGGGGAGTTGCGCCAATGGGCCAAGCGGCGGGTTTTGCGTCTGCAGCAGCGCCTGCATGGCGCGCAGAAAAATGTCCCAACCCCGCAGCAGCAGCACCAGGTTCGCATCCTTGCCAAGCGCTTGCGTTATGGGGCCGAGGCGTTGCGTGACCTGTTGCCCAAGCGGCTTGCCAGGTTGTGCGGTGAACAGGCGGCGGCCATTCAAACCAGCATTGGTGCCACGCGCGATATCTCGCAAGCCAGCGCGCTGGCCGCCGCGCTTGAACTGAACCCTGGAATCGTCGAATTTTTGCGTGGCGTTGAGTTGGGATTGAGCCTGAAATGATCACCAGTGATGTGATCCAGATCGCTGGCAGGCGGGCTGATGTTGGGTCAGGCGCTGGCATTTGGCCAGACCAGGGCGACAACTCGATGACCCGTCGCGAAACTTGCGAACTGACGCGATTGCGTCATGGCCTGGCAGGCACGAAATCCCTGGTTTTCAGCAGCTTGCTGAGCGCGTCCGAATTCTTCGCCTGCGCGGCAATGGCAAGTTCTGCCATGAGTTGTGGAATCCCCGCCGGTGAAGCCCGGTTTGCTGCCTGATCAGAACGCCATGCAAGCTTGTCAAAGTTCGCCGTTGTCAACTCCCGCCGGGTTCGCCGGTCAGGTGCTGTGCCGAGGTAATGGATGACCAGTCCTTTGGCGCCGGGCAGTCTGGCGCAGACGCTGTCGGTGCTGCAGGCGCGCGGCATTGACCGGCTGGACGCGCAGTTGCTGCTGCTGCATCTGCTGGGCAAGCCGCCCGAGCAGCGGAGCTGGTTGCTCGCGCATGACAGCGATGCACTGCCAGCAGCGTGCCAGTTGTCGCTAGAGGCGCTGGTGCAGCGCCGTCTGGCCGGTGAACCATTGGCTTACCTGACCGGTAACAAGGCGTTTTACGGGTTGACCTTGCAGGTCAGCCGCGACGTGCTGGTGCCAAGGCCCGACACCGAGACCCTGGTGGACTGGGCGCTTCAGCAATTGCCAGGCGAACCCACCCAGCAGCGGGCAAACGCTGCGCCATGGCCCGGCGGTGCGGCTGGGCTGCCCGGCAGCGTGCCTTGGTCAGCGACCGGTTTAACCGACAAGGTGCCACTGTCTGTGCTGGACCTGGGCAGCGGCAGCGGTGCCATCGCCCTGGCGCTCAAAGCCACTCGCCCTGATCTGCGGGTGTGGGCCACCGACATGAGTTCAGCCGCGCTGGCGGTGGCACAGGCCAACGCCCGGCACCTGCAGCTTGAGGTGCGGTTCTGCCAGGGCTGCTGGTTTGCTGCGTTGCCTGCGGATGCCCCGCTGTTTGACTGTATTGCCTGCAACCCGCCCTATATTGCCATGCACGACCCGCACCTGGCGGCGCTGCGCTTCGAGCCGGCGTCAGCCCTGACCAGTGGCGCTGACGGCCTTGACGACCTGCGTTGCATCATCAGCGATGCCCCGGCCTATCTGAAAGCCGGAGGCTGGCTGCTGCTCGAACATGGCTTTGACCAGGCCGAACAGACCCGCAGCTTGCTGGTTCAGCGGGGTTTTGTCGCCGTTCAATCCCGCCGTGACCTGGCTGGCATCGAGCGCTGCAGCGGTGGCCAGAAACCTCAATGACCCTCAATGACCGCCGCCACGCCTGACCCGTTTTTCACCACCCACCGGTTGTATCCCATGACCTATCCGAACGCACTCGAAGAGCGCCTGACCAATCTGGAGATCAAGGCCAGCTTTGCCGAAGACCTGATCGACAAGCTTGACCAGATTCTCATTGCCCAGCAAGACCAGATCGACCGCCTGACCCGTGAAGTGCTGCACCTGCGTCAAGCCGCGTTGGAACAAAGCACCAGCGCGCCAGCTAACCTGCGTGACAACTTGCCGCCGCATTACTGAAACATGCCAACTCCATGCATCAAATCGCAGTTCGGGGGATTGATGAAGGCGACCGTAGCCAGAAACCAGCAGCCCACGGCATTGCGGCCGAATTGGCCCGGCCAGGTGTTCCTCCGGAAATGCCTTTAGCGCGCCGAGGCTTGCCCACAATAGATGCAAATTTGCCGCTAGCCCTTATGGGACAAGCGTGACAAGCTATAAACATAGTAGCAATTTGCAACACCATCGAAGCCGGTAAGGTCTGGCAGGCTCCAAGTACCCCTGGATGCCAGCCTTCCCGACACTGATAGAACTGCTACAGGAACAAATTTGCCCGGCAGCCCTGGCTATTGGCGAAAGTGAAATAATTCGGGCTGTTTTTTCACAAAGGAATTTTTGAGCATGAGTGACACACAACAACGCATCGATGATCTGGTCAAGCAAAACGACGTATTGCTGTTCATGAAGGGCACAGCCAGTTTTCCCCAGTGCGGTTTTTCGGGCCGCGCGGTACAAATTCTCAAGGCTTGTGGTGTCGATGCCAAGGCATTCAAGACCGTCAACGTGCTGGAGGACGACGAAATCCGGGCTGGCATCAAGGACTACAGCAACTGGCCGACGATTCCGCAACTCTTTGTCAAAGGTGAATTTATTGGCGGCTCCGACATCATGATGGAGATGTACGAGAGCGGCGAACTGCAAACCATGCTGGGCACCAGCGCCGCCTGAAGCTGGTTTGCTGGCCGGTGACGCTTTGAGAGCCTATCGGCCCTGCAGCGCCCAGACTTTCTGGGCCCCGAACACCGCATTCGGGTACGGCGGTTTTCCCCTGGAACCGTTGTAGCGGCCCAGCGCCAGAAACATGTCGCCGCGCTCGCGTTCCAGATAATGGCGCAGGATGACACAGCCAAAACGCAGGTTGGTCTGCATGTGAAACAGCTTGCTCGAATCCCCATCGCCCAGCACGCGGGTCCAAAATGGCATGACCTGCATGTAACCACGGGCACCGGCGCTGCTGACGGCAAATTTCCGAAAATTGCTCTCTACCTGAATCAGGCCCAACACCAGCGACACCTCCAGGCCAGCTCGTTTGCTTTCGTACCAGACGGTTTGCAGGAATTCCCGGCGGGTGTCCCAGTCCGGCTTTTTTTTCTTCAGACGCTCGCCCATGGCACCAAGCCAGCGCAGGTACACCAGGCGCGACTCGGTATCGGCAAACTCCGGTACCGGTGGGGCGGTATTGGCAATGGCTGAGCTAAGGGCCGTGCGGACCGCGTCAACCAGCGGCTCTTCAAGCTGTGCACCGGCCTCGGCTTGCTCTTGAAAATAGAGCGCGCTCAGGCCAATGCACAAGGGCTTGAGGCCAAAAGAACCAATAATCAGGGCGCGGCGTGTGAGACTGCCAGCAAAGTCGGCAACCCGGTCAAATTTAGCGTCAACAGGTGTGCAAACCACTCAAGCTGCTAACTTGGCAATCAACAGGGCAGCAATGTCTGCCAATGGCACCGCAGTGGCAACGGTGTCGCGCCGGTGCTGGTATTCCACCTTGCCTTCTTTCAGGGCGCGGTCGCCAATGTTGACGCGGTGTGGCACGCCAATCAGTTCCCAATCGGCAAACATGGCACCAGGCCGCTCGCCACGGTCGTCCAGCATCACATCGACACCGGCGGCCAGCAGTTGGGCATACAGCGACTCGGCTGCGGCCTTGACCTCGGCAGACCGGTCTGCATTGATCGGGCACAGCACCACGGTGAACGGGGCCAGCGCATCTGGCCAGATGATGCCGCGCTCGTCGTGGTTTTGTTCGATGGCAGCAGCGGGCAGGCGGGTGATGCCGATGCCGTAGCAACCCATCTCCATGAACTGGGGCTTGCCGTTGTGGTCCAGAAAGGTGGCTTTCATGGCTGCACTGTATTTGGTGCCAAGGTAAAACACATGGCCAACTTCAATGCCGCGCTCGATCACCAGCACGCCCTTGCCATCGGGCGACGCATCACCGGCCACCACGTTGCGCAGGTCTGCCACCAGGTCTGGCTCGGGCAGGTCACGGCCCCAGTTCATGCCGGTTAGGTGAAAGTCAGGCAAGTTGGCGCCACAAATCCAGTCGCTCATGATCGCCACTTCACGGTCCACCACCAGTTTCACCGGCTTTTGCAGATTCAACGGGCCAAGATAGCCGGGCTTGCAGCCAAAGTGGTCTTCAATCTCAGGCACCGTGGCAAAACGGAAGGTCTGCAGGCCGGGCAGTTTGCCAACCTTGACTTCGTTCATGTCATGGTCACCACGCAGCAGCAACAGCCACACCTGCGTTTTGACGACTTCGCCATCGTCATTGAGGGTGTCAGTCGCCAGAACCAGCGATTTGACGGTGGTTTGCAGTGGCACGCCCAGCAGTTCTGCCACATCGGCACATGTGCTTTTGCCAGGTGTCGGGGTCTTGACCAATGCTTGCGTGGCCGCAGCGCGCGGGCCAGTCGGGGCCAGCGCCTCGGCTTTTTCCATGTTGGCGGCGTAATCGCTGCCCGGGCAATAGACGATGGCATCTTCGCCGGTGGCGGCAATCACCTGGAACTCTTCGCTCAAATCGCCGCCAATGGCACCGCTGTCGGCTGCCACCGCGCGGTAAGTCAGGCCAAAACGGTCAAAAATGCGGCGGTAAGCCCGGGCCATGACCTGGTAGCTGGCCTTGGCGCTGGCCTGATCACGGTCGAAGCTGTAGGCATCTTTCATGATGAACTCGCGCCCCCGCATCAGGCCAAAGCGCGGACGGCGCTCGTCACGGAACTTGGTCTGAATCTGGTACAAATTCTTTGGCAACTGCTTGTAACTGCGAATTTCCTGGCGGGCGATGTCGGTGATCACTTCTTCGCTGGTGGGTTGAACCACGAAGTCGTTGCCGTGGCGGTCACGGATGCGCAGCAACTCCGGCCCCATTTTCTCGAACCGGCCGGTTTCCATCCACAGTTCAGCAGGCTGAACCACCGGCATCGACAATTCCACGGCACCTGCGCGGTTCATTTCCTGGCGCACGATTTGCTCGACTTTTTGCACCACGCGCAGGCCCATCGGCATCAGGGTGTAAATGCCCGCACCAAGCTTTTTGATCATGCCGGCACGCATCATCAGCTTGTGGCTGACCACTTCGGCATCGGCCGGAGCCTCTTTGAGGGTAGAAATAAAGAATTGGGAGGCTTTCATGGGGGTATCCGGAATTAAGTCAGTTGTCGCTCTTGATGCCAGGCAAACGCTGTGCATAATGGACACAATTTACAAATTTGGGGTTTGATTATGCTTGACCGAGACGGCTTTAGGCCGAACGTCGGCATCGTCCTGCTCAACCAGAAAAATCAGGTGTTTTGGGGTAAGCGTATTCGGACGCATTCCTGGCAGTTTCCGCAGGGTGGCATTGACCGGGGTGAGACCCCCGAGCAGGCCATGATTCGGGAATTGCACGAAGAAGTTGGGCTGCAACGTGAACACATTCGCATTGTGGCCCGCACCCGTGACTGGTTGCGCTATGAGGTGCCAGACCGTTTCATCCGCCGCGATTCGCGCGGTTTTTACAAGGGACAAAAGCAAATCTGGTTTTTGCTGCAGTTGGTCGGGCACGACTGGGATTTGAACCTGCGCGCCACCAATCATCCCGAATTCGATGCCTGGCGCTGGAACGACTACTGGGTGCCACTGGAAGCGGTGGTGGAGTTCAAGCGCGAAGTCTATGTCACGGCCTTGACTGAACTGTCGCGCTACGTGCCGCGCAATGACTACCGTAGCCGTTTTTTACGTCAAGGCATTCGCTCCCTGGAGTCAGAGCAAAATTGTGCAGACCGGCCCGATGCCTGCATTGATCTGCCGCCGGACGCGACATTGGAGGCCGTTCCAATGACCGGCGAAGAGCATGTTTGAGCATTTTTTCCGAAAAAATTACCGATTCTTGAGTCTGCTTTGGAGCCTGGCCTTGGCCGCAGGTGCTCAGGCGCAGCTCATCGCCGATGATCCAGACTGGCGGGAGTCAGATACGCCGACACCGCCGACTTTCAGCCGGGACAAACTGCTACCCCTTGAGATGCCGCCGTATGTCACCTTGCAATTCGGCATTGACCCGGCCACGCTGAGCATTAGCCCGGATGGCATCGTGCGCTACGTGGTGGTCACCAGTAACAGCAGCGGATCAGTCAGTGCTTTTTATGAGGGCATTCGCTGTTCCAAGGGTGAGGTCAAGGTCTATGCCCGTGCCGGTGGCACTGGTTCCTGGACACTGGCCGCAAAACCCGAGTGGCGTGCCCTCAGCAGCAACCAGCCGTCCAGACATGCTGTCATCTTCGCACGTCAGGCCGCCTGCACCGGAGCGGCTGCGGCAAGTTCAACGGATGACATCGTCCGGGCGATGAAGAAATAGCTGCCCAGAACCCTTGCCTGGCACCGCTTTTCTGGCAGATGCCTAGCGGCTTAGCACCAGGTTGTCTCGGTGCACCATTTCGGGCTCTGCCATGTAGCCGAGCAGTTTTTCGAAAGCACCAGAGGGCTTGCGGCATAGCAGGCGTGCCTCGGCACTGGCGTAGTTGGCCAGGCCGCGCGCCACCTCAACACCATCTGCTGCGCGGATGGCGATCACCTCACCGCGCGAGAAATCACCTTCAACGGCGGTCATGCCAATCGGCAGCAGGCTGGAGCCGCCAACGCGCAGCTTTTGTACCGCACCCGCATCGACCGTCACCGAGCCGCGCAGTTGCAGGTGATCGACCATCCATTGTTTGCGCGCTTTCTGCTTCTGTGTGGGCGCTACCAACAGCGTGCCAATCGACTCGCCATGGCTCAATCGCAACAGTGCATCGGGCTCGCGGCCCCAGGCAATCACGGTCGATGCACCAGAACCGGCAGCGCGCTTGGCTGCCAATATTTTGGTGATCATGCCGCCCCGTCCCAGGCTTGATCCTGCACCACCGGCCATGGCTTCGAGTTGAGGGTCACCGGCTTGCGCCACCGCAACGAACTCCGCAGTCGGGTCTTTGCGCGGGTCTGCGCTGTAGAGCCCTTTTTGGTCGGTCAGGATCACCAGGGCATCGGCCTCGACCAGGTTGGCCACCAACGCACCCAGCGTGTCGTTGTCGCCAAACTTGATTTCGTCATTGACAACCGTGTCGTTCTCATTGATCACCGGCAGCACACCCAATTTCAGCAGCGTCAGTAGGGTAGAGCGGGCGTTCAGATAGCGTTCACGGTCCGCCAGGTCAGCATGCGTCAGCAGCACCTGCGCGCTGCCCAAACCGTTTTCGCGCAGTTTGGTTTCATACATTTGCGCCAGGCCCATCTGGCCCACTGCGGCGGCGGCCTGCAGCTCGTGGATCTGGCTCGGGCGGGTGGTCCAGCCGAGTCGCTTCATGCCCTCGGCGATGGCACCGCTTGACACCATGATGACTTCGCGGCCCTCGCGCACCAGCGCCGACATCTGGCGACACCATTCGCCAATGGCTGTGGCATCGAGCCCGCGCCCTTCGTTGGTCACCAGGCTCGAACCCACCTTGACCACCACACGGCGCGCATCACGCAGGATTGATTCGTCAAATTTCTTAAGCATTTTCAGGCTCTAGCCCTTATCCAGTCTGCGCAAGCAGCTATTAACATAGTAGCATTCAAAGAGGCCCGGCTGCGACCGCAAAGCGGGGATCAATCACCTCAGGTACCTGCTCGGTTTTTTGCTGGGCGCTGATGTGCTGGTAAATGATCTTGATCAAAGGCTCGCAACCCTCATGCGTCAGCGCAGAAATCTCAAACACCGGGCCCTTGAATTTGAGACGACTGACAAAGTCTTTGACCAGCGCCGCACGTTCCTCTTTGGGCACCATGTCGAGCTTGTTGAGTACCAGCCAACGTGGCTTGTGATACAGGTTGGCATCGTACTTTTTCAGCTCGTTGACAATCGCCTTGGCTTGCAAGACGGTATCAACCGCATCGTCAAACGGTGCCATATCAACCACATGCAACAGCAAACGGGTGCGCTGCAAATGGCGCAAAAAGAGGTGCCCCAGCCCGGCACCCTCGGACGCACCTTCGATCAAACCTGGCAAATCTGCCACGACAAAACTTTGCTCAGGCCCAACCCGCACCACACCCAGATTGGGATGCAGCGTGGTGAAGGGGTAGTCGGCAATGCGCGGACGTGCGTTGGAAATGGCGGTGATCAGCGTTGACTTGCCAGCGTTGGGCATACCGAGCAGGCCAACATCGGCCAACACCTTGAGTTCAAGTTTGAGGTTGCGTTTTTCACCCGGCCAGCCTGGTGTTTTCTGGCGCGGTGCCCGGTTGATGGCACTCTTGAAGCGCAAATTGCCAAAGCCACCGTCGCCGCCCTTGGCAATCGTGATGACTTCGCCGGGTTTGAGCAATTCAAACAGCACTTCGCCGGTTTCGGCATCGCTGATGATGGTGCCGACCGGCATCTTCAGGGTGATATCGCCGCCAGCGGCACCAAACATGTCGGAACCCATGCCGTGCTGGCCGCGCTGCGCGTCATGGCGGCGCGAAAAGCGGAAGTCCACCAGGGTGTTGAGGTTTTCGTCTGCCACCGCAAAAACATGGCCACCGCGGCCACCGTCGCCGCCGTTTGGACCACCAAATTCCTTGTACTTTTCGTGCCGAAAAGAGACGCAGCCGGCTCCGCCGTCTCCGGCAGAGACATCAATGTAGGCTTCGTCGACGAATTTCATGCTTTGATTATCAGTTGAGGACCGACCAACGATAGTTGCTGCGCTCAGCGCAATTGGTCTGTCCCACAAGGCTTCAGAAACAAAAAACCCCGCGCCACGCGCAGGGTTTCATGGGGAGAACGCTGACTAAGCGGCTGCCGTCACGCTCACCGTGTGCCTGTTGAGCGCACCTTTGACGGCAAACGATACATGGCCCGCGACCAGCGCAAACAGCGTGTGGTCCTTGCCGATGCCGACATTGGAGCCGGGGTGGAATTGCGTGCCACGCTGGCGCACGATGATTGAGCCGGCGCTGATCAGTTGACCGCCGTACATCTTCACACCGAGCATTTTGGGCTTGGAATCGCGCCCGTTTCGCGTAGAGCCGCCGCCTTTTTT
>DAOSLL010000078.1:0-10487 GCA_035368905.1 Rhodoferax sp. | reverse complement strand
AAGGAAAACGCAGCCGCAGGCCCCAGATCAAACTGCCCCACAGCCTTTTGCGTCAAGAACTGTGACAAAAATGTGGTTGAGTTGCCAGGCCCGCCGCCCGTCAGCACAAAGGGCTCGGTGTAGATCATGAAACTGTCCATGAAGCGCAGCAGCACCGCAATCATCAGCACCCCTCGCATCTTGGGCAACTGCACGTACCAGAACACAGCAAATTTGCTGGCCCCGTCAATGCTGGCAGCCTGGTAATAGGCATCCGGAATGGAACGCAACCCGGCGTAGCCCAGCAGTGCGACCAGAGGTGTCCAGTGCCACACATCCATCAACAACACCGTTGCCCAGGCGTGGGCAGCATTGCCGGTATAGCTGTAATCAATGCCCAGGCCTTGCAACGCCGCGCCCATCAAACCAATATCGGCACGCCCGAAGATTTGCCAGATGGTGCCCACCACGTTCCAGGGAATCAGCAGCGAGAGCGACACAACCACCAGCACTGCGGAAGACTTCCAGCCCTGCGCTGGCATCGACAAAGCCAGCAAAATGCCCAGCGGCAGTTCCACCGCCAGCACAGAAAGAGAAAACGTCAGTTGCCGCACCAGGGCACCGTGAAGTTCCTCGTCTCGCATGATGGCGGCAAACCACTCGGTACCGACAAACACCCGGCGCTCGGGCGAAATGATGTCCTGCACCGAATAGTTCACCACAGTCATCAAGGGCAGAATGGCCGAGAAAGCCACGCAAAGCAGCACCGGCAAAATCAACAACCAGGCTTTCTGATTGACCGGCTTGGTGGTCACGCTCATGCCACGATCTCCTCATTTTTATAGAAGCAGGTTTGGTCGCCCAACACCTTCAACCAGATTAAGTCACCGGTGGCCAGGTGCCCCAAATTGGCGGGCAGCCGCGCCTTGACGGTCTGGCCTGCAAAACTGGCGCTCAACATGATGTGGGTGCCAACATCCTGGACGTGTGCCAACGTCATGGGCAAGGCACCCTGGGCATGTGGCGATGCCAGCGTGACGTACTCCGGTCGGATTCCGAGCTTGATGTCACCAGACGGCAGCGCCAACCCGGCATGCAATGGCAAAACCACATCCGCCAGATGCAGCACTTGCTGAGCAACTTGGCCAGCCAAAAAATTCATGCCGGGCGAACCAATGAAGTGCCCGACAAAGGTATGACTCGGGCGCTCAAACAGTTGCGCGGCAGAACCCACCTGCACCGCACGCCCGCGCGTCATCACCACCACCTGCTGTGCAAAAGTAAGTGCCTCAACCTGGTCATGCGTCACATAGATCATGGTCAGCTTGAGTTCCTGGTGAATCTGCTTGATCTTGCGGCGCAGTTGCCACTTGAGATGCGGGTCGATGACCGTCAGCGGTTCGTCAAACAGCACCGCCGAGACATCGGGGCGAACCAGACCTCGCCCAAGGGAAATTTTTTGTTTTTCATCGGCCGCGAGATTGGCCGCACGCTGATTCAACTGGCCACTCATCTCCAGCACTTCGGCAATCTCGCCGACCCGCTTGTTGATGACATCTTTTGGAACTTGCCGGTTGCGCAGCGGAAAAGCCAGGTTCTCGGCCACCGTCATGGTGTCGTAAATCACCGGAAACTGGAACACCTGCGCAATGTTGCGCGCCTGCGGCGAAAACCGGGTGACATCGACACCGTCAAAACGCACCCCACCCTGTGAGGGTGCCAGCAAACCGGACATGATGTTAAGCAAGGTGGTCTTGCCGCAGCCGGACGGCCCCAGCAAAGCGTAGGCACCGCCATCCTCAAACGTCATCTGCAGTGGCAGCAACGCGTAATCGCTGTCCTGCTTTGGCCCAGGTTTGTAGGCGTGGGCCAGGTCAAGCTCAATGCGCGCCATGTCAGTTACCTCCAACACGCGCCGGCGACAGCACCAGCAGACCCTGGTCGTCAAAAACAAACACCTGGTCCGGACTGAAGTAAATGGTAACTTGCACACCCAGCTCAAAATAGTGCACCCCGGTCAACTGCGCCACCAGGTCCCCAACCAGTGTTTCTACATGCACAAAGGTGTCAGAGCCGGAAATCTCGGCCAGCTCGACTTTGCCCGGCAAAGAAACATCACCTGCCATAGCCTGTATCCGCAAGGCGCTGGCGCGCAAGCCAAGCGTGAACTTGTGCGATGCAGTTGTTGGCAGCACTATCGACAACAACGGACCACCCACCAACTGCACGGCACCCGCTGCAGTCGCATCGGCCACCATCAGGTTCATGGGCGGGTCACTGAAAGCCCGCGCCACACGCAAGGACCTGGGTTTGTGGAATACCTCAGCGGTCGGACCGTACTGCAGCAGTTCGCCCGCATCCAGAACAGCCGTATGACCACCCAGCAGCAGCGCCTCACCGGGTTCGGTCGTGGCGTAAATCACGGTCGAGCTGCCCGCAGCAAACAGTTCAGTCAACTCATCACGCAATTCTTCGCGCAGCTTGTAGTCCAGGTTGACCAGCGGTTCATCAAGCAGCATCAGCGGAGCGCCCTTGGCCAGTGCACGTGCCAGCGCCACACGCTGCTGCTGGCCACCCGAGAGCTCGGCCGGATAGCGGTCCAGGAACATGTCGATGTGCAGCTTTTCGGCCAGTTGCCGCACGCGTTGGTCAATGTTCTTTTCGCCACGCAATGTCAGTGGCGACGCGATGTTGTCCCACACCTTCAACGACGGGTAGTTGATGAACTGCTGGTACACCATGGCGACATTGCGCTGACGCACCGGCACACCCACCACATTCTGACCATCGACCAATACCCGTCCGCAAGTTGGCACATCCAGACCAGCCATGATGCGCATCAGGCTGGTCTTGCCAGCCTGGGTTGCGCCCAGCAACACCGTGACGGCACTGCTGCGCGGCGCAATACTCATGTCATGCAACCATGTCTGTGCACCTACTGTTTTGCCAACGCCCTCAAGAGTCAACTGCATCCCGTTGCCTTTGCTGTCAAATTTGTGAGTGAATTATTGTTCGTTTCGTTTCCTTTTTTATCGGTATTTACCCTATTGTTTTCTTAACTGTTCGTTTTAAAGTCAGGCCTGCTGAATTCGGCATTGAAAACCGCGATGAACCCCAACCCCAGACAGTTGACACTGCTTTCCGTCGTGCAAGCCCAGGGCTCCGTCACCGTGGAACATCTGGCTGACCAACTCGGCGTCACATTGCAAACCGTGCGACGCGATGTGCAGCGGCTGGCTGACAACGGCTTGCTGACCCGTTTTCATGGTGGTGTACGTGCGCCCGGCTCAACGGTTGAGAACATTGCCCACCAGCAACGCGAAAACCTGAACACCGCCGGCAAATTGCGCATCGCCCGTGCAGTTGCGGCAGCCGTCCCCAATCATTGCTCATTGATGCTGAACATCGGCACCACCACCGAATGCATTGCACGCGCACTGGTGCGCCACCTGGGGCTGCGCGTCATCACCAACAACCTCAACGTTGCGACCACCCTGAGCGCCAACACCAATTGCGAGGTCATCGTGGTGGGCGGCGTGGTGCGCGGGCGCGACCGGGGCATCGTCGGAGAGGCTGCGGTGGACTTCATCCGCCAGTTCAAGGTGGACATTGCGATCATTGGCATTTCAGGCATCGAGCCAGATGGTTCGTTGCGTGACTTTGACTACCGTGAAGTCAAGGTGACCCAAACCATCCTGACCCATGCCCGCCAAATCTGGCTGGCCGCAGACAGTAGCAAATTCAACCGTCCGGCGATGGTGGAAGTGGGCAAGCTGTCGCAAATCGACCGCCTTTTTACCGACGCACCACCGCCTGATCCGTTCCCCGCCTTGCTGCGCGATGCACAGGTGGACTGCGAACTGGCCATAGTCTGAGAGCGCGCCGGCCAAGCACCTAATTTCCATCACGTTGATCCGAGGTGATTACATGACCTACTTACTCGCCCTTGACCAGGGAACCTCCAGTTCACGCAGCATTGTTTTTGATGCCAATGGCCATATCGTCGCACTAGCCCAGCAGGAACTCAGCCAAATCTACCCGCAGCCCGGCTGGGTCGAGCATGACCCGATGGAAATCTGGCGCACCCAGCTCGCCACCGCCCGCACGGCACTCGCCAAAGCCGGTCTGACGGCCCGCGACATGCGCGCCGTGGGCATTACCAACCAGCGCGAGACCACCGTGGTCTGGAACCGCAAAACCGGTTTGCCGATTCACAACGCCATCGTCTGGCAGGACCGCCGGGCAGAGCCGGCCTGCCTGGAACTGCGCGAACGCGGTCTGGCCCCGGCCATCCGGGCCAAAACCGGCTTGCTGGTTGACGCCTATTTTTCCGGCACCAAGCTCAAGTGGCTGCTGGACCATGTTGCTGGCGCGCGGCAGCAGGCGCAAAACGGTGAGCTGGCCTTTGGCACGGTTGATAGCTGGCTGATCTGGCAACTGACCAGGGGTGCGGTGCATGCCACCGATGTCAGCAACGCCGCGCGCACCATGCTGTTCAATGTCCACAGCAACCAGTGGGACGAAGACTTGTTGCAGGCGCTTGACGTCCCGGCAGATCTGTTGCCACAGGTCAAACCATCTAGCGCGCTTTACGGTGAAGTGGCCACCGACCTGCTCGGCCATGGCGTAACTATCGGCGGTGTGGCAGGCGACCAGCAAAGCGCCCTGTTTGGCCAGGCCTGCTTCAAGGCCGGGATGGCCAAGAACACCTACGGCACTGGCTGCTTCATGCTGATGCACACGGGCACCAGATTTCAGACCTCCAACAGCGGCCTGATCAGCACCAGCGCTGCACAAACCACCCAGCAGCCCGAATTTGCCATTGAAGGCAGCGTCTTTGTCGGTGGTGCGGTGGTGCATTGGCTGCGCGACGGTTTGCGCGCAATTGCCAGCAGTTCTGACGTGCAAGCGCTGGCCGAGAGCGTGCCCGATGCCGGCGGTGTGATGATGGTGCCCGCCTTCACCGGACTCGGCGCGCCTTATTGGAACCCCGAGGCGCGTGGCAGCATCACCGGCATCACCCGTGGCACAACACTGGCCCACATTGCCCGCGCGGCCCTGGAAAGCATCGCATTTCAGAGCGCCGCCCTGCTGCAGGCGATGAGCCGTGATGCAGTGGCCGACGGCAGTGCCGCAGTGGCCGAACTGCGAGTGGACGGCGGTGCCTGCGTCAACAACCTGCTGATGCAATTTCAGGCCGATCTGCTGGGCATTGCGGTGATTCGACCCGCAGTCACAGAAACCACGGCGCTCGGCGCGGCTTACCTGGCAGGCTTGTGCACCGGTGTCTTCAGGGACACCGATGAACTGAGCGCCCAGTGGCAGGTGGAGCGCCGCTTCGAACCCAAAATGCCGCCAGGTGATGCAGCCGACCTGATGGCCCGCTGGGAACACGCGGTCCGCAAAACCGTGCTTTAGGCAGGGCTTGTCTGCGCTTGCGTTGGCCAGGTCAAACTGATGCATCCACAAACTTGATTAGACTCAAGCTTTTCCACCACCCAGCAGCAGCCTGACCGCTGCGCACCTGTCATGACCGAGCGCATTGCATTCATTGGCGGCGGCAATATGGCCAGCGCCATCATTGGCGGACTGATCAAGCAGGGCCTATCACCCCTGACCATCGACGTAGTTGAACCATTTGAAGAGGCCCGCGACAAGCTCCAAAGCAGCTTTGGCATAACGGCGCAGGTGCAGGCGGGTCCGTTTCTAAGCAATGCAGCGCTGGTGATCTGGGCCGTCAAGCCGCAAATTTTCAGGGCAGCGGCTGTGGCAGTCGCAGCCCACACTTTGCAGGCGCTGCATTTGAGCGTGGCAGCCGGGATTCGAAGTGACAGCATCGCCATTTGGCTGGGTACTGACCGCGTTGTGCGTGCCATGCCCAACACCCCGGCATTGGTGGGCAAGGGAATCACCGGCCTGTTTGCCCGTGCCGGTGTTTCTGCTGCGGATCAGGCCCGCATCACCCAGGTGATGGCCAGCACCGGTGAATCGATCTGGCTGGGCGCTGAAGAAAAACTTGACGTGGTGACAGCCCTTTCAGGCTCCGGCCCGGCTTACGTGTTTTACTTCATGGAGGCGATGACGACTGCCGGCATCGAGATGGGCCTGAGCCGCGAGCAGGCGCACCAACTCGCAATTGCGACGTTTGTCGGTGCCAGCGAACTGGCCCGCAGCGCCAGCGAGTCGCCCCAGGTGCTGCGCCAGCGCGTCACATCCAAAGGTGGCACCACTTACGCGGCGATTTCATCCATGGAAGAAAACGACATGCGCGCCCTGTTCATTGATGCCATGTACGCAGCCCGCGAACGCGCCAAAGCGCTTGGCGACGAGTTTGGCGCCGACTAGACCCGGTGGCCTGACTACCTGACGGCGTAACTCGCGGCAATACCGGCAAACACGGTCAGCCCAAGCCAGTGGTTCAGGCGAAAAGCCTTGAAGCAGCCCTCGCGGCTGCGCCCGCGAATCAGGCTGAAATGCCACGCCACCTGCAGCAGCGCCGCACATATCGCTATTTTAAATATAGCATGTTGCGCATACGCAGCAAGGGCTAGAGCCCAAATACCTATAAAAAGCAGGTAACACAGCATGATCACTGGCACATCCATCCGACCGAGCGTGATGGCTGATGTCTTGATGCCAATTTTCAGATCGTCGTCACGGTCCACCATGGCGTATTCGGTGTCGTAGGCCAACACCCAAAACAGATTGCCCAGCATCAGCACCCAGGCCAGTGGCGGCACATCACCCAGCACCGCCGCAAACGCCATCGGGATGCCCATGCCAAACGCCAACCCCAGCACCGCCTGCGGCATCGCCACAAAACGCTTGGCATAGGGGTAGGCCAGGGTGATCGCCAGCGCCGCAAACGACATGCCGACGGTGACCCGGTTGGTGCTCAGCACCAGTGCAAAAGCCAACAAGGCCAGCACCGCCCCGACCAGCAGCGCCTGTTTGACTGACATCGCGCCGCTGGTCACTGGCCGCTGCGCGGTGCGCTTGACATGCCGGTCATAGTCGCGATCTGCCACGTCATTGACACAACAACCGGCGCTGCGCATCAAAAAAGTGCCCAGCACAAACACGCCCAGCAAATGCCAGCCGGGAAAACCGTCGGCTGCCACCCATAACGCGCCCAGCGTAGGCCACAGCAACAGCAACCAGCCGGCCGGCCGGTTCCAGCGAATCAAATCCAGGAACAGGTCAAGCTTGCTGCGCCGAGTTGTCACGCGCGCCCCTTACAGACCCAGTTGCCGCAGATCCAGGCGGCCGTGGTGCATCGGCGGACACCAGAAATTGGCACCGGTCACCGGCCTGGATATGCCAAACAAGGCATCCACCACGCCGTCGTCCAGGCCAACCATGTGCCGCATCAGCACCTCAAAAGCAGCAAACGAATGGCCAAAGGCGACAAACATCAGACCCGACTGCAGGCCCGCCGTCCATGGCATGGAGCGTCGCAGCACAAAAGCCTCGGGGGTAAAGCTCTCTTGCGCGGTTCGCTTGACGTGGGCCGACGCGGGTGCATCGGCCAGTTCTTCGTTATCACTGCGGCGCCTGCCATAGGTGTGATCCTGCCGGGTCTCACCCAACGCATCAAATGCATCGAGGTCATGCACCCACTGCTGCACCACCATGAAGCTGCTGCCATCCATCCACGGGCCCGCGCCTTGCACCAGCGCGGCGGCACGCGCAGCATCCGCCACCGGGTTTTCGGTGCCGTCCTCGTAGCCGGTCAGGTCCCGCCCATGGCCATTGGGGCCACGCCCATAGCGAAAGGCATCAACGGTCTGGTCGAGCGCAAAGCCCGGCGCCAGCGCCATTTGCAGTCGCCGCGTCAGATGCAGCAAATCACCCCGGTCATCGCCGCGCAGCCAGCAGCACAGGGCCGACGGTGTCGCCGGCACCAGCACGGTGGCACCTGACAGAGCCTTGAAGCCATGCAGACCCGGAACATGCGCGCCCAGCAAATTGACCAGATCCGGCCCAATACCAACCAGCACCTCGGTTCCATCGACCATATCTGCCAGCCGGGCCAGGCTTTGCCGAATATCGACAGCCACCGCACTGGCAATAGAAAAATACACATAGCGCCCGACATTGGGAACATCGTCCAACACCGCCAACTGACAATCTGACATGCTTGCTCCTTCAAGTTGAATCTGAAAGTGAAATCTGCTTCAAGACAACCGGTTCACGCCCGGCAATTCACAGGCATAGACGGCATTGCGCAACGCGGCAATCGCCTCATAGCGGGTAAAACTGCGTCGCCAGGCCAGCACCACCCGGCGCTTGGGCGGATCGCCAGCGAACGGCAGGTACTTGATGTAGGGGTCTTCGTCACGTTTGCGGCTGGGTGCGGGCTCAAACGACTCTTTGGGCACGCTCAGGCGCGGCACCAGTGTGACACCCATGCCAGCCGCCACCATGTGTTTGATGGTTTCCAGCGACGAGCCCTCAAAGCTTTTGCGAATGCCCTCGGCATTGGCCGAAAAATGGGCAAACTCGGGGCAGACTTCCAGCACGTGGTCGCGAAAACAATGACCACTGCCGAGCAGCAGCATGGTCTCTGACTTGAGCTGCTCGCTGGTCACATCGGCCTGCGCCGCCAACGGGTGGTTGGTCGGCACCGCCGCCATGAACGGTTCGTCATACAGCGCTGCCATCGCCAGCCCGGCATCAGGAAACGGCGCGGCCAGAATGGCGCAGTCAATTTCGCCGGTGCGCAGCATGTCGAGCAGCTTGACGGTGAAGTTTTCTTGCAGCATCAGCGGCATCTCCGGGATGCGCTGGATCATCTGGCGCACCAGGGCTGGCAACAGATATGGGCTGATGGTGTAGATCACGCCCAGCGTGAGCGGGCCTGCCAACGGGTTTTTGCCACGCTTGGCAATTTCCTTGATGGCAGCCGCCTGCTCCAGCACGCTTTGTGCCTGGCGCACGATTTCTTCACCCAGATGGGTCACCGTCACCTCGTTGGCGCTGCGTTCAAACAGCTTCACCTCAAGCTCTTCTTCCAGCTTTTTGATGGCCACCGACAAGGTCGGCTGGGACACGTAACAAGCCTCTGCGGCCTTGCCAAAGTGCCGCTCGCGGGCCACTGCCACGATGTATTTGAGTTCGGTCAGAGTCATATTGCTATTGTCATACCAGCGCGTGCCGACATCGGTACTTTCGCACTTCAAACACAGGGCTTCCAGGATCGTCGTAATTTTTCGCGCCAAAGTCCGCCAGGTCGATGGCGAGTACACCGTGGTGGCTGCGCGCCTGCGCGAACTGGCGCTGGAGCAGGTTGGGTGTCTGAAATTTCAGGCCGTAAACGAAGGGAAAGACGAAGTCGCCTTGTCCTATTGGCCCAATGAGGACAGCATTCGCGCCTGGAAATCGCATGCCGAGCATGTGCTGGCGCAGCAATCGGGAAGCGAGCGCTGGTACCAGTCCTATGTGGTGCAGGTGGTGCAGATTGGCCGCAAATACCGGTTTGACGGCTCACCCGGTGCATAGGCGGCACACTCTGCTTTAGCTTTTGCGGCACAAGCCTTCGGTTTTGTCAGGCCTTCAGAAACTCTGCCCTGGTGCCCAGCCAGCGCTGCACGTGCCGTTCGGCCAGTGCCGGGTATTGGTCGAGCATCACCGGCGCGAGCTTGCGCGCCCAGGCCAGCACGGTCGCATCCTCCACCACATCGGCAAAACGCAGCAGCGCGGCCCCCGACTGGCGCGCGCCCATGAACTCGCCGGGGCCACGAATCTCCAGGTCACGCCGGGCGATCTCAAAACCGTCGTTGCTCTCGGCCATGGCGCGCAGGCGCTCCCGCGCCGTCTGCCCCAGGCGCGGTGCGTCCCCGGTGCCATACAGCAACACGCAGGCCGAAGCCGCCGTGCCGCGCCCGACCCGGCCACGCAACTGGTGCAACTGCGACAGGCCAAAGCGCTCGGCATGCTCGATCACCATCAGCGACGCATTGGGCACATCGACCCCGACCTCAATCACCGTGGTGCTGACCAGCAGCCCCATCTGGCCACCGGTAAACAGGCTCATCACAGCCTTTTTCTCTGCCGCGGGCATGCGCGAATGCAGCAGGCCGACCATCACGCCGGGCAGGGCAGCGCTCAACTGCGCGTGGGTTTCGGTGGCATTGGTCAGGTCTAGCGCCTCGCTCTCTTCAATCAGCGGGCAAACCCAATAAATCTGCCGCCCCTGGGCAATCTGCAAGCCGATGCGCTCAACCACCTCTGCACGGCGCGCCTCATTGACCACTTTGGTGATGATCGGGGTGCGCCCGGGCGGCAGTTCATCAATCGTGGACAGGTCCAGATCAGCGTAATAGCTCATCGCCAGCGTGCGCGGAATCGGGGTGGCGGTCATCATCAGCAGATGGGGTTCCAGTGCGGACGGGGCATTGAGCTGACCGGTGGTGGCTGGGTCAACGGACTTTGAGAGCCCCAGTTCGGGGCTGGCGGCACCAGCGCCGGGCGGCACCTCATCATCTGGCGGGGCACTGGCAGCATCA
>DAOSLL010000077.1:0-10576 GCA_035368905.1 Rhodoferax sp. | reverse complement strand
CGAGTATTCCCACCCTCAGCGAATGGGGACGTCTTCTTTTGATCAGCTTGCTGACACTGTTGGTGATACGCCAGTACCGTGTTGGTCGGCATAAGCCATCCCTGCACCGGAGCCGATAACAGCAAGCAGCCGTGAAGCCGCAGCGCTGGCACGCGAGCTTGCGAAGCGCGATCTCGTGGCCTTCACCAGGTGGGGGTGAAGTTGCGGCCTCACGGACTGACTGCTCGGCGGGTGTGGCGTTTGCTGCGACCTCGCGCCGGGGCAAAGGCGGTCGTCGATTGCACCCCACTGATCACATCTTTGCCCGCCACCCAGCCTTGTTTCGGTCAACCGGGCAATCCAGGATGCTCGGCGGGCAAGTGCCGCGCATTGCCGTCGTTCGCCAGGGCTGGTGACACCAGCGGTACCAGGCCCAAGTCTGATTTTTGGCAAGTCGCGTCTGGTTCCTTTTCCAAGTCAATCCGACATGATGATGCTTGGCCTTGCGGTACTGTAGCCACCGTCTGCGTCGGCGATCAGTGGGTGATTGCCGAAGGCATCAAGGCCGTTGAGCGCATTGTGGTTGACGGACTGCAAAAGGTGCGCCCTGGCATGGTGGCAGCAGTGTTTGGCGACACACCGTCGGCAATCGCATCCCGCGCAGCCAAGTTGCGCGACACCGGGACCGAGACCGAGCAGGCGCAAACGGTGCTGGATCAGCGCAGTGCGGTGATCCAGCTTTGCCTTTCGCTGGCCAGCGGCGGGCACGAGTCCGACATGCCCATCTGAGCCCGGTCCAATATGTGCGACAAGTGCGGCGAACTTCGGTTTCACCGTGAACGATTTTTCCATTCCTGCGTTGGAAATGGGGTTTAACTGAAGGCCTGTGGGTCAATGGCTGGTGGCGAGCACTGGTGACTCAGACGCTGAACCGGGGCATCCAGCAAACAGGCAATTTTTCTTATGCGCCAGAATCCGCACTGAGCATGCGCTCAACATAGCGCGCAATCAGGTCAATCTCAAGGTTGACGCGGCTGCCACTCCTGAGCAAACCCAGCGATGTGTTTTGCACGGTGTGCGGGATCAGGTTGATGCTGATCTGGCAGCCTGCAGCGAGGTCTTCGACGCTGTTGACGGTCAGGCTGACCCCGTTGACGGTGATCGATCCTTTGTAGGCAAGGTATTTGCCCATCGACTTTGGGGCCAGCAACTGCAGCGTCCAGCTTTCGCCCACCTGTTCAAAGCGGCTCACGGTGCCAATGCCATCGACATGACCCGACACCAGGTGCCCGCCCAGGCGATCATTGGCGCGCAGCGCCTTTTCCAGGTTGACCGGCCCCAGGGTTTCAAGCCCGGCCGTCTTGTCAAGCGACTCGGCCGAGATGTCCACGGTGAAGCTGTCGGCCTCGGGGCCAAGCGTAGTGACCGTCATGCAGGCCCCGTTGAGCGCAATGCTGTCGCCCGGGCTGATATCGGACAGGTAGCCCGGCGGGCCAACCAGGGTCAGGCGTTTGCCGTGGCTGGCAGAGTCGCCCAAAGGTAAAACGGCAGCGATGCGGCCAAGGCCGGTGATGATTCCTGTAAACATGGTCAGATTCTCCCAGACTGGCATGGATGGTCTCAAAAAGCCTCGCGCCCAGGCGCTCTGGCCACGATACGCAAGTCGGCACCGACTGGCTCGACATTGTGAAAGCGCAGTTCCAGCGCGTCCGAAAGCTGCGTGAACGGCCCCAGGTTGGTCATCCCCAGGCCTTGCCCCAGCATTTTGGGGGCGAGGTAAATCAAGTACTCATCAACCAGCCCGGCGCGAATCAGCGAGCCATTGAGCTTGTGGCCGGCCTCGACGTGCAGTTCGTTGATTTCGCACTCAGCCAGGTCTTGCAGCATGCCAGCCAGATCAACCCGGCCGTCAGCATCGGGCCGGTGCAGGACCCGGGCGCCACGTGCTTCGAGTGCTGCCTTTTTAGCCTCATTTTGGCCTGCAGCCCAAATCCACAGCGCGCGTTTAGCTAGAAAAAGATGAGCATCAAGAGGCGTTTTGAGGTGACTGTCCACCACCACCAGACCGGGCTGACGCCGGGTTGGCAGCAGGCGCACGTCAAGCTTGGGGTTGTCTGCCAGCACGGTGCCGATGCCGGTCAGCACGGCGCAACTGCGGGCGCGCCAGGCGTGGCCGTCGGCACGTGCTGCGTCGGAGGTGATCCACTGGCTGATCCCGTTGTCCAGCGCCGTCCTGCCGTCGAGCGAAGCCGCGATCTTCATGCGCACCCAGGGTGTGTTGCGGATCATGCGGCTGAAAAAGCCGATGTTGATCTCGCGCGATTGCACCGCCAGCGGGTCGTTGGATGGCAACACCTCGACCTGTACGCCAGCTTCGCGCAGACGCTCGAAGCCCTGGCCTGCCACCAGCGGGTTTGGATCAGTATGGGTGGCGATGACCTTTGAGATGCCAGCCTCGATCAGCGCGTCGCAACAGGGCGCAGTGCGGCCATGGTGTGCGCAGGGCTCCAGCGTGACATAGGCGGTGGCGCCGCGCACGCTCTGGTGCCTGGACTGGGCTTCGCGCAGCGCCATGATTTCAGCGTGGTGGCCGCCCGCGCGCTGGGTGTGGCCCTGGCCCAGAATGTTGCCGTAAGGCCCGGCCAGAACGCAGCCGACATGCGGGTTGGGTGAGGTCAAGGTCAGGCATTGGGCTGCCAGATCAAGCGCTTTGGCAAGGTGTGTTCGATGCATGGTCAAAAATCCTGGATGGCTCAGTTGGACGCGCCCAAGTGGGTCGCTGGGCAGGGCGAAAACCGCGGCTCCAAACCGGCCTGAGCAGGTTTGGGCCGCATCAAGCAGGCCAGCCTTTTGGCATGGCTGCGCCCTGCAGGGGCGGCGACGACGCGGGCTACCGAGGGCATTTCGTCATGGTGGATGAGGGATGTGAAACACCCCCAGGCGCGTTGCCAGCGGTTCAATCGGGTGCGAAGCGATGCCACCCAAAAGCTGTACGCCATCGAAACTGAAAAGCAAATTCTCATAGGGACTTACAGATGAAGACAAGCGGGCAACTGAGGATACTTGGACAAGACACGCGGGGTTGAAAGATTCTGCCAAATAGGCATGTTTTAGGCCTCTAGAGCCCGTGGTCATTGCGCTACCAGCTATCAAAAAAGTAGCAAAAGAGTCCTGTCAAAGACCGCGTCACGGGCTGGCATTGCAGGTGCGTTACCGTCAAGCGGCAATGGCCAGTTGGCACAGACCGGGGTGCGGGCATCCATCAGACGGTGCGCAGTTGCCTATTTTTTGGAACAGGAATCCTTCGGAAATTCATACGCCTTGTCGTCAATTTTGGCCGCGAAGGCAGTGACGTTTTTCTTGGCTGCGTCGCGTTTGATGTTCATGAAGACCAGGTTGTGGCTCTCGGCGCCGCGCGAAACCATGGTGCTGACCGAGGGCATGTCCTCAAGGTCAACAAGGTGGCTGCCCACTCCGGTGGCGAAGAGCTGGTTGACAGTGACCCTGGTTGCATCAACCGTGAAACAAGGTGCGGCAACCGCGTTGCCCGCTGCCACCAGACTCGCGAGCAGCGCCAGCGCGCACCTGCTGCGCCATGCCAGTGGGGCGCTGTGGTGGCTGGTCAAGGCAGATTGCGATTCAACGTGTTTCCTCATGTTGGTTCCTTGATTCGAAAGGGTTGGGCAAAGCAGCATGATGGAGGTTGATCACCGCGTCATTGGGCAATGCAAAGAGCGCAGTTTATCCGACCAAACCGGCGGATTCGGCCAGTTGGCGTTGTCTCGGCGCGGCGTTGATGCCTGCACTTGGCAGGAAAATAGCCCCATGGCCAAAAAAGATCATGTGTCAGAAACCCCTGCCACCCAACGCCTGAAAGCCGAAAAAGTGGTTTTTACCGAGCATCCTTACGAATACCTGGCGCACGGCGGGGCCCAGCACAGCGCGTTGGTGCTGGGTTGGGACCCGTTTCATGTCGTCAAAACCCTGATCATGCAGGACCAGGATGCCAAACCCCTGGTGGTGCTGATGCACGGCAACCGCAAGGTGTCGACGAAAAACCTGGCGCGCCAGATCGGGGCCAAGGCAGTCGAGCCCTGTGCGCCCGAGGTCGCCAGTCGGCACAGCGGTTACCTGGTGGGCGGCACTTCGCCGTTTGGCCTGCGTCGGGCCATGCCGGTGTTCATCGAAGCGAGCATTCTGGATTTGCCCAAGATCCTGATCAACGGCGGGCGGCGTGGCTACCTGGTGGGGCTTGACCCGCAGTTGTGCGTGCGCTTGCTCGGGGCCAGGCCGGTGCAGTGCGCCTTGAGCCTTTCCGACTGAGCCTGCCCAGGCTGGCAAAATAGACCTTGATCGGTGTCGCAGGCCAACAGGAGTTATTTTGGAATCCATGCAAAGTCTTTTTCCCATTTTGGCGGCTGCGGCTGGCTATCTGGTGGGCTCGTTGTCGTTTGCGGTGATTGTCAGCCGCGCCATGGGTCTGGATGACCCGCGCACTTTTGGCAGCAAAAATCCGGGTGCCACCAATGTGCTGCGGTCCGGTAGCAAAGCCGCCGCCATCGTCACGCTGCTGCTCGATGCGGCCAAAGGCTGGCTGCCGGTGATGCTGGTGCGCTGGTTTGGCAAGCCCTATGGCCTGGAAGACGGCACCGTGGCAATGGTTGGTCTGGCGGCCTTTTTGGGCCACCTGTACCCGGTGTTTTTCAGGTTTGCCGGTGGCAAGAGAGTCGCCACTGCCTTGGGCGTGCTGCTTGGTCTGAACGGCTGGCTGGGTCTGGCTGGCATGCTGATCTGGCTGGCCACGGCACTGTTGTTTCGCTATTCATCACTGGCGTCCATCGTGGTCGCCTTGCTGGCACCGGCGGTGTATGCGCTGGGTGGCGGTGACCTCTGGCTGGTCAGCAAGAGCATCGCCCTGGCGGTGGTGCTGATGTCGCTGCTGCTGCTGTACCGCCATGCCGAAAACATCAACCGCTTGATCAAGGGCACTGAGTCCAAATTGGGCAAAAAGCCCGGTGTTCAAGCGCACCCGCCGGTGCAGGATCAGCATGCCCACCACGGTCATCAAACCGGCCGCAAGGCACAGCGCAGCCACCAACGCAAAGGCGACCACAACGTATGAAACTCTGCATTCTTGAAAACGACTACCTTGATCCGGCGATTGAGGCCACCTACATTGGCTATGGTGCCATGTTTGAGCGCCTGCTGCGCGATGCCGGTGCAACTGGCGAGTTTGACATTTTCAACACCTTGCGGGGTCACTACCCGGCTTCGTTTGATGGCTACAACGCGGTGCTGCTGACCGGTAGCCGCGCCGATTGTTTTTCACAGGAACCCTGGGTGCTGCGGCTGCGCCAGCAGGTTGAAATGCTGCTGCAAGCCAAAAAGAAGTTGATTGGCGTGTGTTTTGGTCATCAGTTGATTGCCCTGTGCCTGGGCGCCGAAGTGGGGCGTGCGCCGCAGGGTTGGGGGGCAGGGCGCATGCAGTACCAGTGGCTGGCACCCGACTTGCCGCAGGCGCAGGGCCGCAGCAGCATTGCCCTGCTGGCCAGCCACCAGGATCAGGTGTTTGATTTGCCCGCCAACGCGCGCTTGCTGGCCAGCAGCGAATTTTGTCCGGTGGCCGCGTTTGCGCTGGACGAGCAGGTTTTTTGCGTCCAGGCGCACCCCGAATTTGTCGAGGATTACAGCGCCTTTTTACTCAACAAACGCCGCGCCACGCTGGGCGAAGAGAAGTACCGCGCCTGCATGCAGGGCCTGGCGCACGGTCACGAGGGGCTGGCAGTGGCGCGCATGATGGTCGCGTTTGTCGAGGGCCGGTGAGCCTTGCCCCAGCCGCGCGACTGGACCCGTGCCCGAGCTGGGCATGCCTGGTTTCAACCAGCGTCACAGCGGGCGCAACAGGCTGGCTATTTCATCGGCATCGAGCGCCCGCGCAGCGCCAAAGCCGGCCACCTGCCGCGCCTGCGTCACCGTGACGGCAACAAAGCTGAAGTCGCCCAGTTCGGTCATTGGCACTGCCTCTGGAAAACGCCCCAGATATGCACTGCGGGCAGTTTGCCAGGCCGGGCTGTCTGGCAGCAAACGGGCGGCAGTGCCGTCCAGTGACACCCGTGGCAGGGCATGTACCGGTTGACCAGCCACTTCGGCTTGCATCACCAGCATCGACACCTGCGGCGCGTTGAGCAGGTTGCGGGTGTGTGGTGCCAGCAAGCTGACATGAATCACCAAACAACCGGCTTGCGGGTCAATTGCAAACGGCACCATCGAAACAAATGGCTTGCCTTCGGCGCTCAGGGTGCCCAGCGTCGCAATGCGCTGGGTATCGAGCAAATGACGCAGCGCCAGGGTCAGGCGGCTCTGGTGCGGCAGGTCAATCGGTCTGGTCATGTTTTTCAGAGTCAAATTCGCTCCAATCCCTTATGGAGCATGCGCATCAAGCTACATAAAAGAGAGTATTCGAGGTGTCCTCATGCGGCCTGCGTGCCGAGTTGCAGGATGATGTGGTGGTTGATCCGTTCCTGTATGGCGGCGGCCACCAGCGCCGAGCTGATGACTGGCTTGCCACTGGCGGTTCGGTGCAGGGTGGGCGGGCGCATCAGTTCGCCATTTTGATCGATCACGATCGCCACATCCGGCAGGTTGGGCTGGGTGCTGCGGCGGGTCACCACCGCCACCTCTTCATCATCGAGCTGCACGAAGGTGCCAGGCGGGCATAAGCCAACGATGCGGATCAGGGATTGACCGACACCGCTTTCCTGCTCGGCGGCACCACGAATGATGTTTTGCGCCGATTCGGCGGCACTGCGGCCCTCGCGCGATTGGCGCGGGCTGATCATCGCGGCGTAGCGGTCGACCACGTGCAGGATGTGCGCCAGCCGGTGTGGTGGTGTCAGCGCAGTCAGGTCTTCCCCTGGGACATCGTCCTTGTGATGGAGTTGGATGGTCTCCAGCCACAGCTCATCGGTGATGCCCAGGTTCGCCAGCATCATGGCACCTTTGGCAGCATGGGCGCGAATGGCAACGGTTTGTTCCTGGTTGGGGCGACCTGGCTGGGTTGCCAACTGGTCCTGCAGTTCGGTCATGGCAATGTTCATCGTCAGCGCGGCACAGACCAGGCTGTCGCGCTCGTGCTTTGGCAGGCCGAAGTCAACCGAAATCAGATGACACAGCACCGCGCTGACCAGCGCATGCGAGGCGCTGTAGCCCACCGGGGAATTGATCGCCAGTTGAAACAGCAGATACAGGCCGACATCGGCATCGTGCTCCAGCAGGTCCTGCATCCAGCGGTCGTACTGGGTAACCCGCTGTTTGAATTCTTGCGTGCTGTCGGGGTGGCTTAACACCAGCCCCAGACCGGACTCCAGGTCAGACCAAAGCCCCAGCAGGTCTTCGTATTCGTCTTCGGTTTGGACAATCAGGGCCATGGTTGGTGTGGCTGTGTTGGTGTGCGGCCTTAATCCCGAAAATTATCAAAACTCAGGGGCACGTCGGCAATCTCTTTTTTGATCAGGGCCATGGCGGCCTGCAGGTCGTCGCGCTTGGCACCGGTGACCCGCAGCTTGCTTTCCTGAATGGCGGCCTGAACCTTGAGTTTGCTGTCCTTGATGAGTCGCTGAATCTTTTTGCCCAACTCGGTCTCGATGCCGTCGCGTACCTTGATGACCTGTTTGACCTTGTCGCCACCCATCTTCTGCACCTCGCCCTTGTCGAGAAAGCGCACATCCACGCTGCGCTTGGTCAGCTTGTTGCGCAAGATATCTTCGATCTGGCTGAGCTGGAAGTCGGCATCGCCAATCAGGGTGATTTCCTTGTCCTTGAGTTCAATCGCTGCTGGCGTGCCCTTGAAGTCAAAGCGGGTGGTGATTTCCTTGGTGGTGTTTTCTACGGCGTGCTTGACATCGACGATGCTGGCTTCGCAAACAGTGTCAAAAGAAGGCATTTTTTTCGGATCAGGGTTGAAGGCAAAGCGTGCCGGTCACACGGGTTTGCAGGTGGTCTTTTTGGCCCGTACCGGTCAGGCGACAATGCCGCCATGTTAGTTCAGAAAAACGTGCCCCTGCAGCCTTTCAACACCTTTCGTATCGTCGCCCGGGCCGATGCGCTGGCGTGCATTACCAGCGAATCCGATGTGCGTGAGCTGCTGGCTGACCCGAAGTGGGCGGCCGAGCCCAAATTTGTGCTGGGTGGCGGCAGCAACATCGTGCTGACCGGCGATGTCAGGCCATTGGTCTTGAAAGTTGAAATAAAGGGTCGCCGCCTGCTGCAGGAAACCGCCCGAAGCGTTTTGCTCGAAGCCAGTGCCGGCGAAGACTGGCATGATTTTGTCGTCTGGACGCTGGCACAGGGCTACCACGGCCTGGAAAACCTGGCCTTGATTCCGGGCACCGTGGGCGCTTCGCCGGTGCAAAACATCGGTGCCTATGGTGTCGAATTACAAGACCGCTTTGACTCGCTCGATGCGATCAATCTGCAGACTGGCCAGGTCTTTACCCTCAACGCCGCCCAATGCGGCTTTGGCTACCGTGACTCGATCTTCAAGCACGCCAGCACCGCTGATGCCGGGCAGCAGGCGATGGGCTTGAAAGACCGCGCGCTGATCCTGCGCGTGCGTTTTGGTCTGCCCAAACCCTGGAAGCCGGTGCTGGGTTATGCCGATATTGCGAAAAAAATGGCCGAATGCGATTGCGCAGAGCCGTCCGCGCAGCAGCTTTTTGACTGGGTTTGCGAGATTCGCCGCGCCAAAATGCCCGACCCGGCAGTGCTTGGCAATGCTGGCAGTTTTTTCAAAAACCCGACGGTCACGCCAGAGCAATGCGCCGACATCATTGCCCGTGACCCCAAGCTGGTGCATTACCCGCTGGTCGATGGCTCGATCAAGCTGGCCGCCGGCTGGCTCATCGATGCCTGCGGCTGGCGCGGCAAATCAGTCGGGCATGCCGGGGTTTATGAAAAACAGGCGTTGGTGCTGGTCAACCGTGGCAGTGGTCAGAATGGCGATGGTGCCACTGGCGGCGAGGTCATGACCCTGGCCCGGGCGATCCAGACCAGCGTGTATGAGCGCTTCGGCATCTTGCTTGAGCCAGAGCCAGTCGTTGTATGAATGGCCTTTGACGCGGATGAAACCCGCTCATTTGTGGCATTTCTTGACCGCGCGGCTTTTGAAACCAGCTTTTTCAAGCATGATGCGCCCATGAAAAAAATCATTGTGCTTGGTGGTACCGGCTTTGTAGGTGCCCATGTGTGTGAAAAACTGGTGCGAGAAGGTTGGGAAGTAACCCTGCCAACGCGTCGTCGTGCCAATGCTGATCATGTCAAACATTTGCCAAACCTGACCGTACTGGAACAAGACATCCATGACGACCTGACCTTGAACCACGTGGTGGCCGGGCACGATGCGCTGGTGAACCTGGTCGCCATCTTGCATGGCACGCAAGAGGCGTTTGAGCGGGTACATGTGGCGCTGCCGCGCAAGATTGCCCACGCCTGTGCGGCCGGCGGTGTCAGGCAAGTGGTGCACCTCAGCGCGCTGGGTGCCGATGCCTTGCAGCCCGAGCGCGCCCCGTCGATGTATTTGCGCTCCAAGGGCGAGGGTGAGGCGGTACTGATGCAGGCCGCCACCGGGGCCGGGGCCGGTCTGGCGGCGCAGGTGTGTTTTGACCTGAGCATTCTGCGGCCCAGCGTGATTTTTGGTGCCAATGACAAGTTCATCAACCTGTTTGCCAAGTTGCAGCAGGTTTTGCCGTTGCTGCCGCTGGCTGGCGCGTCGGCCAAATTTCAGCCGGTGTGGGTCGAAGACGTGGCCAGCGCCGTGCTGCGATGCCTGGCCGGGGCCAGTGCTGCAGTCTCGCCGCGCATCATTGAAGTTGCTGGGCCAGAGGTGTTTACCCTCAAGCAACTGGCGCAACTGGCGGCGCAGCTCAGCGGCATTGCCGGCGGATTCGGGCGGCCGGTGATTGCCTTGCCGCAATGGGCCGCGCGCTTGCAGGCCACCTTGATGGGGCTGGCACCAGGTGCGCCGATGATGAGTCTGGACAACCTGGACTCGATGAAGGTGGACAACGTGGCATCGGGCAAGCTGCCCGGGCTGGCATCTTTGGGCCTGATCGCCTCAGCCTTGCAGCCAATTGCGCAGGACTACCTGACACAGAACAGCATCAGCGCTGGCTTGATGGGCCTGCGTCGGCGCTCCCACTGAATCACCGGATTGCTATACAGTTAATAGCTTTCAACGCATGACTGGCAAGGGCTGGAGGGCGATTTTGTGCAAGAGTCAGCGGTGCATCGCGCTGCCGTTGCATGGCCTCGCACTGGCCAGCGATGGTGCTGCCAAGGCCAGTGAATCCGGATGCCGACACTGTGCCGAAATTGCAAGGCAGTACGCCAGGGCGCGATAACGGTGCGATAAGGGCGAGCGCGCCGAGCCCGGCTTGTGTCGTTGTCGGCTCGCGCGATGCGCCACAACACGCTGCGGCCCAGTCCCGACCTGTTAACCGGTCTTTAACGTAAGTTCCGCGTAATAACGCTTCTTCCAGGATTCGCTGCTTTGTAACCCATTGATTTATATAGACGCTGGTTTTGAGTGGCTCGAAATTGC
>DAOSLL010000076.1:0-10605 GCA_035368905.1 Rhodoferax sp. | reverse complement strand
AATGCCAGTTGCTCCCCTGGCCGATTTCCAGCCAGCTCTTTTCAGCAATAAATCGAAGGCATACCCGCACGGCAAGGTCAGGACTACAGCCCGGTGTACCACCTATTCGTAGCCAAATGACCGAACCCGTGCCTCATCATCGGCCCAGCCCGAGCGCACCTTGACCCACATTTCAATGAACACCTTGGCATCCATCAGCTTTTCCAGCTCAACCCGGGTCTCCATGCCAATGCGCTTGACGCGTTCTCCTTTGTCGCCAATCACCATCGCCTTGTGGCTGTCGCGCTCAACCACAATGGTGGCGGCAATTTTCAGCAGGCGCTTTTGTTTGCCGCGACCAGCTTCTTCCTCAAACTTGTCGATCACCACGGTCGAGGTGTAAGGCAACTCGTCGCCGGTCAGGCGAAACAGCTTTTCGCGCACCATCTCGGCGGCCATAAAGCGCTCACTGCGGTCGGTCAGCTCGTCGGCCGCATACCACCAGGCCTGTTCGGGCAGGTATTTTTCGCAAATGCCGAGCAGCCGTTCCACGTCTTTGCTGTTCTTGGCCGACATCGGCACGAATTCGGCAAACGCATGTTTGGTCGCCATGGTTTGCAGCCAGGGTGCTATGTCGCCACGGCGGTGCACGTGGTCAAGCTTGTTGGCAATCAGCAGTGTCGGTATTTGCTTGCCCAGCAACGCCAGCACGCGCGCATCGGCCGGGGTAAAGCTGCCAGCCTCCACGATGAACAAAATCAAATCGACATCAGCCACCGCACCGACCACGGTCTTGTTCAATGACTTGTTCAACGCGTTGCCGTGCAGGGTTTGAAAACCTGGTGTATCGACAAACACAAACTGCGTCGCACCGGTCGTGTGAATGCCAGTGATGCGGTGCCGCGTGGTTTGCGCCTTGCGCGAGGTGATGCTGATTTTTTGCCCAACCAGCGCGTTGAGCAGGGTCGACTTGCCCACGTTGGGCTTACCCACAATGGCAATCAGTCCACAACGCTGGCCTTCCAGCGGGCTTTGCGCGGGACCAGCCGGGCGCATGTCGCGACGCAGGCCTGCCAGCAATGCTTCCACGTCATTTTGGCCTTGAGCGCCCTGCCCGTCTTCGCTATCAGCTATTGGTTTTGTAGTGTTCATGGTTTTCCTAGCGACTTGAGAGTTTGCAGCATGGCGGTCGCTGCAGCCTGTTCACCCGAGCGACGCGAGCCCCCAATGCCGCGCTCGGACAGCTTGAGTTCGGCAATCTCGCACTCGACATCAAAGGTCTGCTGGTGCGCCGAGCCTAGCGTAGCCACCACCTTGTAGGCCGGCAGCTTCAAGCGCCGACCCTGCAGCCATTCCTGCAGCTCGGTTTTCGGATCTTTGCCAATCGCCGCCATCAAGGGGTTGACTTCAACATCCTGGTAAAGCAGTCGCACCAAGCTCTTGGCAGCGGCAAACCCGCCGTCGAGGTACACCGCACCGATCAGGGCTTCCAGCGCATCGGCCAGAATGGATGGCCGCTTCTGGCCACCAGAGCGCATTTCACCTTCACCGAGGCGGATCACGTCCGGCAAACCCAGCGTGACGGCCAGTTGATGCAAGGTTTCTTGCCGAACCAGATTGGCGCGGACCCGCGATAAATCGCCCTCAGGCAATGCGCTCAAACGTTCATAGAGCAGATCAGCCACGCACAAGCCCAGCACCGAATCGCCCAAAAACTCAAGGCGCTCATTGTGGTCAATAGAAAAACTGCGGTGCGTGACAGCCAGCGTCAGCAAATTGAAGTCAACAAACTCATGCTGCAAACGCTTTTGCAAGTGGTGCAGGTCGGCATTCAAACCATCACCTGTGCTTTCACGTTATTGCGATTTGCCTTCATACTTCATCAGCAGATAGACCGGACCGGCCAGGTGAATTTCGCGCTGATAGGCAAAGGCGACCACCACCTTGTCACCCTGCTTGGAGATGTCAAGGTCTTTGCCGCTGATGGCGCTGATGTTGTCGATGCTGGCAGCTTTGTCAAAGGTGTTGCGGATATCGACGATGGTGGTCCCGCTAGCGGCCTTCTTGGCCGCCTTGCCAACCGCCAGGAATTCGATGTAAGTTGGCACCATCTGCGCCAAAACCAGGCCCGTGCTTGCAACCACCACCGCTATCATCACCAGTCCGATAAAGGACAGGCCACGTTGACTGGATCTGAAATGTGTCGCCATGAAATTCTCCTGATCAGTTGAATGCGCCGATACGCTTGACGTTGCCGAAGTTCATCCAGACAAAAAATGCCTTGCCAACAATGTTTTTGTCGGGCACAAAACCCCAATAGCGCGAGTCCAGCGAATTGTCGCGGTTGTCGCCCATCATGAAATAGTGACCTGCAGGCACTTTGCACACCACGCCCTCAACACTGTAGCGACAATTGGTCTTGAACTCAAATTGGTCCGCCCCGGGCACAAACGCCGGTCGGTTTTCGTCATTGAGCACGCGATGTTTTTTGTCACCCAGGGCCTCATCAAATTGCTTGAAGTAGCGCATGGTGTCTTCATCAAAGAACTCTGGCAGCGCCTGGGTGTCCTGCACTTTGCCGTTGATGGTCAAGCGCTTGTTGAGGTACGCAACCTCATCCCCCGGCACACCGACGACCCGCTTGATGTAGTCCAGACTGGGCTTGGGCGGGTAGCGAAACACCATCACGTCACCACGCTGCGGCGCGGTACCCTCGGTGATCCGGGTGTTGAGCACCGGCAGACGCAGCCCATAATGGTACTTATTGACCAAAATCAAGTCGCCAACCAGCAGGGTCGGCATCATTGAGCCCGACGGAATCTTGAACGGCTCAAACAAAAACGAGCGCAGCACAAACACCGCAATGATCACCGGGAACAGCCCGGCCGTCCAATCGAGCCACCAGGGCTGCGCGAGGATATCCCGCTTGGCCTGCGCCACATCACCATCGACCTTGGCAATGCCCATCCGCCCTAACTCTTCATTGCGCTTGAGTGCCTGGGTTTCAAGCGTGGCCGCCGCTTGCTGGCGTTGTGGCAAGAAATAGAACCGCTCTGCCAGCCAATAGACGCCAGTCACCACGGTGGCCAAAAACAGCAGCAGGGCAAAGTTGCCTTCAATCTGGCCAAAATACCAGGCACCGATATAAGCCACAAAGGCTCCCAGTACGACAGAGGTGACTGCCTGCATCATGCGTCCACCTTCAAAATGGCCAGGAAAGCCTCTTGGGGCACCTCGACCGAACCAATCTGTTTCATGCGTTTCTTGCCTTCCTTCTGTTTTTCAAGCAGTTTGCGCTTGCGCGAAATATCACCGCCATAACACTTGGCGATGACGTTCTTGCGCAGCGCCTTGATGGTTTCACGGGCGATCACGTTGGATCCGATGGCGGCCTGGATGGCGACGTCGTACATCTGGCGTGAAATGACTTCGCGCATTTTGGCCACCACCTGGCGGCCACGGTACTGGGACTGCGCGCGATGCACGATGATCGACAGCGCGTCAACCTTTTCACCGTTGAGCAAAATGTCAACCTTGACGACATCGGCGCTGCGGTATTCCTTGAACTCGTAATCCATCGAGGCGTAGCCACGCGAGACACTCTTGAGCTTGTCAAAAAAATCCATCACGATCTCGGCCAGCGGCATCTCGTAGGTCAGCACCACCTGGCGGCCCTTGTAGGCCATGTTCATCTGCACGCCGCGCTTCTGGTTGGACAGCGTCATCACTGCGCCAACGTACTCCTGTGGCATGTACAAATGCACGGTCACAATAGGCTCCCGAATCTCATCGAGTCGGCCTTGATCCGGCATTTTGGACGGGTTCTCGACCATCTTGATGGCACCGTCGGCCTGCACCACCTGATAGACCACGCTCGGGGCAGTGGTGATCAAGTCCTGATCAAACTCACGCTCGAGCCGCTCCTGCACAATTTCCATGTGCAGCAGACCCAAGAAGCCGCACCTGAAACCAAAACCCAGAGCTTGCGAAACTTCAGGCTCGTAATGCAAGGAGGCGTCATTGAGCTTGAGCTTTTCCAGGCTGTCACGCAGGCCTTCGTACTGGTTAGCCTCGGTCGGATACAGGCCGGCGAACACCTGCGGCTGGATTTCCTTGAAACCCGGCAACGGTTCGGTGGCCGTAAAAGCCAGACCACCGGTGCCTGGCTTGATAAGGGTGATGGTGTCCCCCACCTTGGCAGCCTGCAACTCTCGAATGCCGGCAATGACATAACCCACTTCACCTGCATTGAGCGCTTCACGCGGCTCATTGGCCGGGGTGAACACACCCAGTCCGTCGGCGTTGTAAGTGGTCTCGGTGGCCATCATCTTGATGCGCTCACCCTTGGCCAGACGGCCATCAACCACCCGCACCAGCATCACCACACCGACATAGGAGTCAAACCAACTGTCGATGATCATGGCGCGCAGCGGCCCGGCAGGGTTGCCCTTGGGTGCCGGAATGCGGGCCACCACCGCCTCCAGAATGTCCTCGATGCCCATGCCGGTCTTGGCTGAACAAGCAATTGCGTTGACGGCATCAATGCCAATCACGTCTTCAATTTCCGACCTGGCGTTGTCCGGGTCGGCGTTGGGCAAGTCCATCTTGTTGAGCACCGGAACCACCTCGACACCCAGGTCGAGTGCGGTATAGCAGTTGGCCACGGTTTGTGCTTCCACGCCCTGGCTGGCATCAACCACCAGCAACGCCCCTTCACAAGCCGACAACGAGCGGCTGACCTCATAACTGAAATCCACATGGCCGGGGGTATCGATCAGATTGAGGTTGTAGATCTGGCCGTCCTTGGCCTGGTAGCGCAGCGCAGCGGTTTGCGCCTTGATGGTGATGCCTCGTTCTTTTTCAATGTCCATCGAATCGAGCACTTGCGCCTGCATCTCGCGTTCCTGCAAGCCGCCACAGCGCTGGATCAGCCGGTCAGCCAGCGTCGATTTGCCATGATCAATGTGGGCAATGATCGAAAAATTTCTGATGTGATTCATCCAGGGGGGGACCGAAAAAGTGGAACAAGGCCGGTAAACAGAAAAAGGGCGCGGTCAAAGTTGACGCGCCCTGGACCAACCATCGTTGGCAAATGTGAAAGCCGGAGCCGCATTGTAGGCAAAAACCCCAAGCACTCCGGTTTGGACTGCCTGCCTGGCACAAACGCATTGGCATTGGGGTTATTACCAGGTGGTCGGCAGCAACGCTGTGCCAACTCAACCTGGATTCCTCAGTTGGACGCGCCCGAGTGGGCCGCTAGGGAAGCGGCCAGGCAGCGCGATGGCCGCGGCTCCAAACGTGCCTGCGCAGGTTTGGACGGCTTGACGCAGGCCAGCCATGTGGCATGGCTGCGCCCTGCCCGTCCCTACAAGCCGCAAGGGGCGACGAAGCAGGCGACTGAGCGCATGTCGTCCTGGCGGACGACGCAGGCGTAACGCCCGCAGGCGATTTGACAGCGGCCCAATCGGGTGCGCTGCGGCGTGACCCGATGGGTCAACCCCATCGAAGCCAGAAAAGTAAATGCTCATAAGAATTAACGAGGAATACAAGCGGCCTATTGCGGATTGCGTGGTTGAACTGCCCAGCGCTATTTGTTGGGGCGAATCACCACAATCTGCGCCAATTCACCACGCCGCACCAGCACGCCAATGGGCTTGGTCTTATCAACTTTCGCCAGTGCCGCCTCAAATGACTTGATGTCCGAGACCACCAGGTTGCCAAGCTGCATGATGATGTCGCCTTCACGGATACCGGCGCGCGCCGCATTGTCTACCGCTGAATCAACCCGCACACCACCATGGCCCGACAGGGCACCCTTTTGCTCCTTGGTTAGCTCACTGACGGCCAAACCAATGGATTGGCCAATATGCGGGTGCTTCGGCTTATCGTCCTTTTCGGTTGTCTTTTTGGCTGACTTTTCCGCTTCGATCTCCGCAATCACGACACTGAGCTCCTTGGTGCTGCCCCGACGAAATACCGTCAGGGTGCTCTTGGTGCCCGGCTTGGTGCTGCCGACCATGCGCGGCAGGTCGCTGGATTTTTCCACCGCCTTACCGTCAAACTTGATGATGATGTCGCCCGCCTCAACACCGGCCTTGTCGGCTGGCGCGCCGGCTTCGACCCCATTCACCAGCGCACCCTGGGGCTTGCCGAGCCCAATGGATTCGGCCACATCCTTGCTGACCGGACCAATCTGCACGCCGATGCGCCCACGCGTGACACGGCCACTGGCGCGCAATTGTTCACTGACGCGCAATGCCTCGTCCATCGGAATCGCGAATGAAATACCCATCGAACCGCCTGAACGTGAGTAAATCTGACTGTTGATGCCCACCACCTCGCCGCGCATATTGATCAGTGGCCCGCCCGAGTTGCCCGGATTAATGGCCACGTCGGTCTGAATGAACGGCAAATAGTCACCGGTGTCACGCTGCTTCGCGCTCACAATCCCGGCGGTGACGGTGTTCTCCAGGCCAAAAGGCGAACCAATTGCCATCACCCATTCACCGACCTTGAGTCGGCCTACGTCGCCCACCTTGACTGCAGGCAAGCCGGTGGCATCGATCTTGACCACCGCCACATCGCTGCGTTTGTCGGCACCAATGATTCTGGCCTTGAACTCGCGTTTGTCGGTCAGGGTCACCATGACCTCATCGGCACCTTCGAGCACATGGGCATTGGTCAGAATCATGCCGTCCGCGGTGAGTACAAAGCCCGAGCCAACGCCGCGTGGCTGTTCTTCGTCCTGCGGCTGACCACGCCGTGGACCAGACCTCGGAAGATTGGGCATGGGCAAGCCAAAACGACGAAAAAACTCCTGCATCTCCTTTTCGCCGGGCGAGCCAGAGCCTGCTTCGGCACTGACTTTTTCGAGCGTTCGAATGTTCACCACCGAGGGCCCAACCTGCTCCACCAAGTCAGTGAAATCCGGCAGGGCGCGCGCCTGCGCCTGCGCCGGGCTCATCGGCAACAAGGCCGTAGCGGCGGTGGTCAGCAGCACCCCGGACAACGCAAGCGCAAACAAACGGTTCAAATTCAATCGAATCATCTTCAGCCTTTCCAGATAAAAACAAGCGCGTACATAGTGACTTACTTGGTTCTCTCAAGACCCTGGGCAAACAATATCAGGGTCTGATATGGCACTTCGCCCACGGCGGTGAGCCACCAGTCGCCAACTCTTTGCGTCAGCACCTGGGTCGCACCCATGCCAACAGGCGCACGCTGCTGCGCGGTGCTGTGCTGCGATGCATCAAATGGCTCCATAAACAAAGACACCGAAGCCAATCCGTCCGAAAAAACACATTGCAGGGCGCGACCACCGTCTCTGGCCATATTGGTTTCGGCCTGCTTGTTGCAACTGATGGCACGAAAACCCGGCACCAGTGCTTTCAGCAGCCAGCCTTCCTGGGCGGCGGTGGTCTTTACTAATTCTGCAACGCGCAACCGGTAGCCCTGCCGGTTGTCCATCTGGGCACTCAGCCTGGACATGGCGACTGGCGCATTCAACTGCAATTCGGAAAATGCTGCCTGCTCCAGCACCGCGTCGGTTTTATCGAGCGTCTGCAACTTGACGACCAGACCGGTTTGATGCTCGGTCCAGATCCGGTAGCCAAAACGCAAGGCATCGAATGGTATCAATTGCGCCATGTCCGCATCCAGCCCTGCTACCCTGTCACGTCCAAGGGTTTTGAGCCGATAGTACCGAGCCAGCGACGAATCAGCCCGACCCAGCAGGTCGGGAAAAAGCCCCAGCGACTCACGCTTTTCGTGAACAACCACCCGGCGGCCCGGCAAAAAAGTAACCACCTGGTCATTGCGCCGATAGGTCGAACGAGGTTCACCAGTCAGCGCCTCAACCCGCTCCACCTGCTGCTGGCCGTTACAAACATGCCAGATGCGTGACGACGACATCGAACGGTCGGTGCTGACCACAAAGGTGCCCATGTAAGCGCGTCCACGCGAAGCTGCATGCAAGCGCATCAGCCATTGATCCACACTCGGCTCGGCAGCAATGTGTGCCGGGCCAGACCCGGCAACCGCCTGCGGAGCCCCGATCAACGAGCTGCCACACAGCGCCAGCAACAAAACAACCAGCAGACGCTTCAACGCTCGCCCTCATCGAACGTGGCGTTGCGCAAAAAACCCGACGGCATCTGCAAAGCCGATGCGCCGCCAAACTGCCGATGCGCTGCCATCAGGGCATCAAGCCGGGGGTCACGAAGCATGCTGCCAGAAGCCTCAGCCGAGGCCATGGCAACGGGAGCTGTTGCAGGATTCGCTGTAGCTGGCGATGACACAAGCGTCACCGCAGGCTGGTCCATCAGCAGGTAACCCTGCCACGCCAACACACCCACTAGAGCAACCGACGCAATACCTGCAATGCGCAACCACCAGCCATCGTTGGCTGCCCTTGGCTTGGATGTATTTTGGCCTTCAGCCCTTATGGACAGTGCGTCAATAGCTATATTTTTTGTAGCTTCTGTGCTGATTCGATTGAGCAGACGCTGCACAAAAGCTGGATCGTGCCCACGTGCCTGCGCTGGTCCGGAGCGCATCACTTCACCAATCAGATGGTAGCTGTCCCATGCCTGCCGCGCGTCTGCCGATGCCGACAGGTGCTCTACCGCGCGGCCAAATTGCGCACCGCGCAATCGGCCATCGACCAGCAGGGATACCAATTCGGAATCACGATGTAAGTTGTCGGACATTTCCACAGTGCCTTAAGAATCTTGAACCACATCACACACGTCTTGCCGACCTTTCAAAGCTACCAACGCTTGCTGGTCTGCTTTTCAAGCATCGGCTTGATCCGGATCGATACCGCTTCGCGCGCCCGGAAAATCCGCGAACGCACAGTGCCAACCGGACAATTCATCACCTCTGCAATCTCTTCGTAGCTCAGCCCGTCCATCTCCCGCAACGTGATGGCTTGACGAAGGTCAACCGGCAATGCGTCCAGCACGGCGTTGACCGCCTGACCAATTTCTTTGGCTGCCAACACCGATTCCGGCGTTTCCTCTGTGCTTGGTTCGCTTTTGGGCTGAAAAGTTTCATCTTCCTCAGAACGGCGCTCCAGCGTGCTTTGCGACACCGTCGGATCACGCTTGAGTTCAAGCAGAAACTTCTTGGCGGTATTGATTGCAATGCGATAGAGCCAAGTGTAAAACTGGGAATCGCCGCGAAACTTGGGCAGCGCACGGTAGGCCCGGATGAAGGTCTCCTGGGCGATGTCTTCGACCAGATCGACATCGCGCACCATGCGGCCAATCAGTCGCTCAATCCGGCGCTGGTACTTGATCACCAGCAAACCAAAGGCCGCCTGGTCACCGGCCACGGTGCGCTCTACCAGCATCAGGTCGCTGTCAGGCAGGCTCGTCTGATGCCCGGATGCCGAGGTATCAGGCAAACTCATGGCGGCATCCGGGCGGACGCGACCAAGCCCGCCGGATCAGTCAGGTCGGCTTGCGCCGCCATCTTGCCAAACACGGCACGTCGAAAAGTCAGCCAGCGTAGCGGCGAGGTGCGCATTTCAGGCCAGGCCCATAAGCGGCGCTTGCCATCACTGACATGCAAACGCAGCAGCAGATAAGCCTGCAGATCAAGGGTCACTTCCAGTACAACGGACTGGCTAAGCTCTGCGCAAGTCCAGGTCCAGCCGAGCCCGTCCCAAGTCAGGACTCCGGCCGGGGCATGCCATACCTGCCAGGCGGCCAGCCCGCTGCTCGTCAACCACAGGGCCACAGCAACAAGATGCCTTGCCCCGATGGCATCTGCCTGCTGCAGCCAGCAGCCCAAGGTAGCCAGACCAGCCAGTGTTATCAGCGCCACCAACGCAGCGTGAAAATGCGAACGCCCCACCGGGTATGTCACCGCTGGGGCGCTGTGCATGGTGAAAGCGATGATCGAAAGAAATGTCGCCCGCGATCAGCAAGCTTCAGGGTGCCCGTTTGAACACCAATGCGCCGTTGGTTCCACCAAAACCAAAATTGTTTTTCAAGGCCACGTCAATCTTCATGTCCCGCGCCGTGTTGGCACAGTAGTCAAGGTCGCATTCGGGGTCAATGTTGAAGATATTGGTGGTGGGTGGGCTCTTTTGGTGGTGCAGTGCCAGCACCGTCACCACCGACTCCAGACCACCGGCACCACCGAGCAGATGCCCGGTCATTGATTTGGTGGAGTTGACCACGATCTTTTTTGCCTGCTCGCCCAAAGCCGCCTTGATGGCGTTGGATTCGTTGAGGTCGCCCAGTGGTGTCGAGGTGCCGTGCGCGTTGACATAGTCAATCTGGTTGGCATTGACACCGGCATTGTCCATGGCGATCAGCATGGCGCGGCGCGGGCCGTCCAGATTGGGCGCGGTCATGTGCCCGGCATCGGCACTCATGCCAAACCCGGCCAGTTCGGCGTAAATTTTGGCACCGCGGGCTTTGGCATGTTCGTATTCTTCGAGCACCATGACACCGGCACCTTCCCCCAGCACGAAACCGTCACGGTCCTTGTCCCAGGGGCGCGAGGCGGTCGTGGGGTCGTCATTGCGAATGCTCAGGGCACGCATGGCGGCAAAACCGCCGACACCCAAAGCCGACACAGTCGCCTCGGCACCACCGGCAACCACCACATCGGCAT
>DAOSLL010000075.1:0-10657 GCA_035368905.1 Rhodoferax sp. | reverse complement strand
CTGGCCCGCACGGCCATTGACAGCACCAGCAGCAGCAGCTATGCCTGCGACCTGAAAAAGTGGCTGCAAATCATGGAAGCCTATGAGTCGGGTGGCCATGCTTACCATGCCACCATGCCCACCGATGCGCTGGTGCGGCTGCGCGAGGTGATGCAGGAAACCCGCGACTACGGCTTTGAAAAAGTACGCGCCGAACAATTCGCGCTGGGCAAGAAAGTGCGCGCCCTGTTCGAGAGCCGGGGTATTGCCAGTGTGGCGGCCAACGGCTTCAAGGCACCCGGTGTGGTGGTTAGCTACACCACCGACCCCGACATTCAGAACAGCAAGAAATTCCTGGCACTTGGCCTGCAAACGGCTGCTGGCGTGCCACTGCAGTGCGATGAGCCAGCAGATTTCATGAGTTTTCGGGTTGGCCTGTTCGGGCTGGAAAAACTGCATAACGTGGACCGCAGTGTGGCGCAACTGGCCACAGCGCTGGATGCGCTGGGCATCCGGGCGCCTGAAACGGTTTGATGGCCAACATGGATCAGCACCGTTTTGTTGCCAAAACCAGTTGGCTGCGCCCCTACACGCGCTGGGCAGCGCGCTTTGCGCTGGCTTCACCTCGATGGGTGCCAGCCGCGTTGCGCAACACCCCGCTCAAGCTGTCGTCGTTGATTTTGCGCGGCTACCACCGAGCCTTGCGCTAAGCCACCCAACCCGTCGCCCGGTTGAAAAAACACCCGGTGACACTCTTTACCCGAGCTTTACGCAACTGCAACCCAGGCACCCGGTGTGGGCGGGCACGATACGCCCGGTTTAACAAACAAAAGGTGAATTGCATGAAAAAGTTGCTCTTGTTGGTCGCCGCAGTGTCAGCGGCTTCGCTCGCCGGGGCTCAGGAAATGGGCCGGGTGATTTCCTCAACGCCGATCATTGAACAAGTCGGTGTGCCGCGTCAGGTGTGCAGCACCGAACAGGTCGCAGTGCAGCAAGGCAACTCGGGGGCGGGTGCGGTAATGGGGGCCATTGCCGGTGGTGCAGTAGGCAATACGGTAGGCCGTGGCAGTGGGCGGGCGGCCGCCACCATGCTTGGCCTGGTGGGCGGCGCAATTGTGGGTAACCGCATCGAAGGCGGCACCACCGCTCAATTGCAAAACGTACAGCGATGTAGCACTCAAACCGTTTTCGAGAACCAGCCTGTCGCGTACAACGTGGTTTATGAATATGCCGGGCGCCAATACCGGGTGCAAATGCCCAATGACCCGGGGCCAACGATTGCGCTGACGGTGCGCCCGGTCGGTGTCAGCGTGCCAGCCCCGGCATCGCTACACAGCACCGGTTATCAGCAACAGCCCGGCCTGCAGCCAGCAAATGTCGTGGTTGATGCACCGCTGCGGGCGAATGACGAAAGACGCTTTTACCGTCAACCCTACCCGGCCCCAATTGCCAATGACGATAACTGGGATGAGCGCACGGACGATCGGTATTGGCGCTAAGGATGTGGTCAGAAACAACTTCCCCCATTTGCACCGGCGGATTTGGGCGCACAGCGTCGTTGCAAGACGCTTGTTTAGCCAGCTAAACGGCGCGTCTTGCGCCTAGCCGTGCATCCCAACTCCTTGGTGCAAAACGGGGAGTTATTCCCGACCACATCCTAAAGAATCCCTGGAACGAATCGCTTGCACTGCTGGCAATAGGCCTGGTACTGCGGGTGGTGCAGGCGCAGCCAGTGCTCTTCCAGGCCGGACTTGACCAGCAGCACCAGCAACAGCGCCGCCCAGACCAGCCCGGCGGTCAGTCCATCTGACAGGCACGACATGGCCGCTGCCCCGAGCAAAACCGAGCTGTACATAGGGTGGCGCATCCACCGGTAGGGTCCGCTGGTGACCAGCAACCCGCCGGCTTTGGGTGCCGGGTGAATGTTGAAATTGCCTAGCCGGTTATGCAGCAGGGTCCAGGCGCCCAGAGCTGCGGACAGGGCGGCCAGCAGCCAGCAGGCGCTGCCAACCGGGCCTTGCAAGAACTTCGGCACAGCCATGACGGCAAGCCACAGCAGCAAGCCAAACTGCAACAGCACCAGCAACGACCCGCCCAGCCGACAATGGTATTCGTGGGGAAGTGACATTGGTTTCATACGGGGTTGACTACTCAGACAAACTATTGTCGCCGATGGGGCAGTCAGGCTGATCGCCAGGGCCGACCGCATGATGACAAACACCCGTTTGGCATGAAAATCGCTTGGGATCGTGCAATTAGTTGACCGACTGGTGAACTTCTTGGCGACAATGCCCATTTTTGGTGCAGTCAACCCTTTTTGTGTACCCATGAACCACCCCGAAGACTCGCCCATCATTTCCAGGCTGAACCCGCCCGCAGGCGGTCGTCTGGCGGTTGAAATCCGCCAGACCAGCGTGGTCTATCAGACGGCAGATTCACCCGTGCATGCGCTGGAGAACATCGATCTGAACATTCACGAAGGTGAATTTGTCTCGTTGATTGGCCCGTCTGGCTGTGGCAAGACCACCTTGGTGCGGGTGATTGCCGACCTGGAACAAATCAGCGCAGGCCTGGTGCTGGTCAATGGGGTGTCGCCACATGAAGCCCGCCTGGCACGCGCCTACGGCTATGTGTTTCAGTCCCCGGCACTTTTTCCGTGGCGCACCGTGCTGGCCAATGTGACACTGCCCTTGCAAATTCAGGGCCGCACCAAAGCCGATGCCAAGGCCATTGCACTGGAGCATCTGGAGCGCGTCGGCCTGGTCGGTTTTGATGGCAAATACCCCTGGCAACTTTCGGGCGGCATGCAGCAGCGTGTGTCAATTGCGCGCGCCTTGTCGTTTGAGCCCAGAATTTTGATGATGGACGAGCCGTTTGGCGCGCTTGACGAGATCACCCGGGACCGCCTGAATGAACAATTGCAGCAACTGTGGCAGCGCGAGCGCCGTACCGTGGTGTTTGTCACCCACTCGATTGCCGAGGCGGTGTACCTGTCCACCAAAATTGTCGTGATGTCGCCGCGCCCAGGGCGCATTGTGAAGGTGATTGAGTCGCCGCTGCCCGATGACCGGCATCTGGCCATGCGCGACACCAGCACCTTCATTCAGGTGGCCCACGAGGTTCGCGAAGCGCTGGCGGATGGTCATCATGACTGAGCCTGGCATGACCCAACGCCCGGCAAGCTCAGCCGACTCGCCCGCCTGCCTTGCGCTGGGGCGGGCCTTGCAGCCATGACCGCCAAAGCAAGTCAATGGCAGCGCCTGCAGCGCGATGGCCTGCCGGTGCTTGTCATGCTGGTGGCGGCTTTGCTGCTTTGGTATGCGGGCGCAGTGTGGCTCAATGCTGCCGGGGCCATTGAGCGGGTGTTGCCGACCGATGTACCCTGGACCTGGCAACAACTGCTGGCGGCCACCATGGACATGCAGCGCCCGGTGTTGCCAACGCCACATCAAGTCGGCCTGGATTTCTGGAGTAGTCTGGTGGACTGGCCGCTAGATTCGCCGCGCAACCTGCTGTTTCATGTGGCCGTCACAGCCGAGTCCACCCTGTGGGGATTTGTCATGGGCACCCTGCTGGGCCTGTTGCTGGCGGTGCTGATCGTGCACTCGCGCACGCTCGACCGGGCCTTGCTGCCCTGGATTGTGGCCTCGCAAACCGTGCCGGTGCTGGCAATAGCGCCGATTGTGCTGGTAATACTGGGCAGTCTGGGCTTTGCCGGGGTGGCCCCGAAAGCGGTGATTGCGATGTATTTGTGCTTTTTTCCGGTCACCGTGGCGATGGTGCAGGGCTTGCGCTCACCGCAACGCATCGAAACCGAAATGATGCACACCTATGCCGCCAACTGGTGGCAGGCGCTGTGGCTGCTGCGCCTGCCAGCCTCGCTGCCATTTTTGTTTCCGGCTTTGCGCGTTGGCATTGCGGCGGGCCTGGTGGGTGCCATGGTGGCCGAGCTGCCAACCGGGGCGGTGGCCGGTCTGGGCGCCCGCCTGCTGACTGGCTCATATTACGGCAACACCGTGCAAATCTGGTCGGCGCTGGTGATGTCGGCGCTGCTCGGGCTGGCACTGACCACTGCGGTGGCGGGCATTGAGCGGCTGGTGCTGCGCCGCCGGGGGCAGCCATGAATCGCCCACTCGCCAACACCCTGCTGTTTGTCGGTGTCGGTCTGACCAGCGCAGCGGTGCTGATGATGCAGCCTGCAGCTTTGGGACAACTGCCTGAAGGCACGACACCTGGCGCACTGTTCTGGCTGGCCACCCTGGCGCTGGCCGGGCTGGCAATTCAGTCGGTGCGCTTGATGGCGGCGGTCAGCGGGGGCCGTTGGGTTGGCAGCGCCACCGCCGCCCTGTTTGGCGTGTGGATCGTCTATTTTTGGCAACTGCTGGTGGTGGCCTTTGAGGTGCCACGGGTGCTGCTGCCGCCACCCAGCCTGATCGTGCAAGCCTTTGCCAGGCACAGCGAGGTGTTGTGGGGCGACTTTGTGCAAACCGTGCTCAAAGCCGTGCTGATCGGCTGGGGTTTGGGCTCGGGGCTGGGCTTTATGGTGGCCGTGGCGATTGACCGCCAGCCGTTTTTGCAACGCGGGCTGCTGCCACTGGCATCGCTGACCAGCACCATCCCGCTGGTGGCGGTGGCACCGATTGCGGTGATGTGGTTTGGTTTTGAGTGGCCGTCCAAGGCGGCTGTGGTGGTGCTGATGACGTTTTTTCCGATGCTGGTGTCAACGCTGGCCGGGCTCAAGGCATCGGGCAAGCTCGAACGCGAGCTGATGTACAGCTACGCCGCCGGTTACAGCCGCACCCTGCTGGCGCTGCGCCTGCCGTCGGCCTTGCCGTTCATCTTTGGCGCGCTCAAGATCAATGCCACGCTGGCCTTGATCGGTGCCATCGTCGCTGAGTTCTTTGGCTCACCGACGTCAGGCCTGGGCTTTCGCATTTCGACTGAGGCCTCGCGCATGAACATGCCGCTGGTCTGGAGCGCCATCGTGGTGGCTGCGGTCACCGGGTCGGTGGCCTATGCAATCTTGGTCCAGTTTGAGCGCCGCGCCGCGTTTTGGCACCCGTCAGTGCGCGGTGCCTGATACTAGGCCCTATGCGTGTCCTGTTTTTTCCACCCCCCAAAGGAGCTACTCCCATGATTCGTTCTTCCAAGTTCACCAGCAGCCTGCTGGCTGCGGCACTCGCTGTCTGCGGTATCTCCGCCAGTGTCAGTGCCAGCGCAGCCGACAAGGTCACCGTGCAGCTCAAGTGGTTGCCGCAAGCGCAATTTGCCGGTTACTACGTGGCGCAAAGCAAGGGCTATTACAAAGAAGCCGGGCTTGATGTCACCATCAAACCCGGTGGACCGGACATTTCGCCGGTGCAGGTGATTGCCGGCAACGGCGCTGATGTGGTGGTGAACTGGATGCCTGATGCGCTGGCCGCGCGCGAAGCCGGTGTGCCGCTGGTCAACATTGCCCAGGTGTTCAATCAGTCCGGCCTGATGCTGACCTGCAAAAAGGCCAGCGGGGTGAGCAGCCCGAAAGACTTTAAAGGCAAGACCCTGGGTGTCTGGTACGGCGGCAACGAGTACCCGTTCCTGAACTGGATGGCCAAACTGGGCCTGAAAACCGACACCGACATCAAGATTCTCAAGCAAGGCTTTAACGTTGATCCGCTGCTGCAAAACCAGGCAGCGTGCATCTCGACCATGATCTACAACGAATATTGGCAAGTGGTGGATGCCGGTGTCAAGGAAAGTGACCTGGTCACCTTCTTCTATGAAAAAGAAGGCGTGGCATCGCTGGAAGACGGCTTGTATGTGATGGAAGCCAAGCTGAAGGACCCGGCCTTTGTGGCGCGCATGGGCAAGTTTCTCAAGGCCACCTTCAAAGGCTGGAATGATGCCGTGAAAGACCCCGCTGGTGCCGCCAAGATTGTGGTGGCGGCTGATGCCTCTGGCAGTGCCACAGAAAAAGTTCAGAAACGCCAGATGGAAAACGTTGCCAAGCTGATCACCAATGCCGGTACACCCAGGATCGGTTACCTGGAGCCTGCCGCCTATGAGCGTACCGTCAAGGTGCTGCTGGCCGCAGGAAGCTCGCCGGTAATCAAAAAAGACCCGGGCAAAGCTGCCTACTCACACGTGGTGTGGGAAGCCTCTGCCAAATAGGCCAACAGCACGTGCGCGGCGCGGCCCTGACCACCAGCCGCGCCAGCCAACGACACCCGCAAAGGCCAGTTTTGCCAGGTCAATCAGGCCTTGATGCTGGCGGCCACCAAAACGGTCTTTTCCAGCGCTGGGCCAGTCAGCCTTGCCGTGAACCGGCTCAAGGCGATGGGCTTGCCGGTGCCGCGTTGGTAGCGCTGAGTTGCTCGTTTGCCAGATAGCGTGACATGGCCCGAACGATATACAGCCCAAAACGTGGCTCCTGGTAAAACAGCTCCATCACCTTGTCGGCGGTCACGCTGTAGAGTTCGCAGTCCTGGGTGCAGACGGCAGAAGTGGTTCGCCGGGCGTGCTCGGCAAATATGCCCACTTCGCCCAAGGCAACACCGGGGCCAAGCAATTTGCCAATTTCCGGCAGTTCAAGCTGACCGCTGCGAATCAGGTACATGCAGCAAGCATCGTCGCCCTGGCTGAACAACCGGTGTCCCCTGGGGTACGACTCGGTTTTCATGTAGGGAATCAAAAACTCAAGGGTTTGCTCCCGATTGTTGCTGTCATGAAGGCTTTTGATGGCGGTTCTGACCTGTTTGAGGCGCAGCAGGTTCAGCGGCAGCAGCGCCACATGCAGCACCAGAATCGGCAACACCTTGTCAAATACACCGTAGTGAATGCCCAGCAGGGCATAGGCGATAAAGACAAAATTGCTGACGATGGCAATGGTTCGCAGCGGAATGATGGTCTTCATGAAAAACGACAAGAACACCAAGACTGCTGATAGCCAGGCGACAGACTGCATCACCATGGGGGGTCTCCTGCTATGTGGCAAAAGCGTGCTGTTGCCGATCTATCGATTGTTTTGAACCAGGAAGGAAATGTACCGGATACTGTTGAGATACCATGGCGACTTTTATCCTGCGCAGCTTTGTGATCAATCACCTAATTCAAAATAGATAGCACGTTACGCAATCTGCGCAAGGGCTACAGCCGTATTTTTATCATAAACCCGACACCTGCGCGGTTTGCTTGGTTGGCTGATCTACCCTTCAACCGCAGCACCCGCCCTACCTGATAAAGCCAGCCCCATGACAGAACGCTACGCCAGCCTGAACGCCTCCGAACGAGCCCTGATCGCCATCCTGGCCCTGGCCGGAGAAACGCCCGGCAAGGGTCGTCTGGTCAACTACCTGCGCGATGCCGGCATCAAGTCGCCACAGGGCAGCGGCTATACCCCCGCCACGCTGGATGCGGTGCTGACCGACCTGAAGCGCCTCGGCTGGGTGGTGCAGACACCCAGTGGTGACCTGAGCTGTCTGCCGTCGTTGCAGGCAACCGCCTTGCAAGACGCAGCAGCCAGCGCCATCTTGAACCGCCTTGGCGAAGCGGTGCATGCGGTCGAAGGGGTCAATCTTCAGAGTGGTGTGGCTTTTCCGCGCACTTTCCGCAACGCCATGCGCATGCTGCGCATGGCCATGCTGCTGGGTTGGGAGCCTGCGCGGGTGCGCAAACGCCTTGAGCTATGTGCCGACCACCACGACTTTTACCAACAGCATCCTTACCTGACACTGTTTGCGCGACCGTTTGACCCAGCCTTGTTTGCGCTGCTGCACCCGCTGGTTCAGGAAGAAGTGCTGATTGAACTGCTGCCCGACTGCCTGGCGCATCTGGCACCGGTCGAGCCGCTGAACCATTGCGCGCAGGCTTTGCTGGCGCAGCCGACAGAGCACTACCCGCCGTTCATTTCGGCCTGCGCCGAGCACTTTCTGCTGTGCGGTCAGCTCGACGTGGCGGCGGCGGTGAGCGAACCGCGCCAGGACATCACCGGGCAAGTGTTACGCAGCACCGTGGTGCTGCTCAAGGGCGACCTGGGCGCTGCCATTGGCGGGTTTGAAACCGCGCTCAAAACATACCGACAAAACAGTGGCTCGCGCAATGCCATTTTTACCGGCCTATGTGGCTATTTGCATGTGCTGGCCTTGTTGCGCAGCGACGACGACAAGCTGAAAAAAAGGGCGCAGGCCTATCTGGAAACGGCAATGCGCATGCCTGGTGCCAATGCGTCGGCCTTCGCCTGCCTGACCTACCTGAACCTGGTCCAGACCGGCCAACAGAAGGTCAGCGGCAGCAAGCAACAGGTTTCGCCGCAGGCCCCGCTGTCGCAGTTGATTGCACACCTGGTTGATTTTTGGCTGGGTGCAGCGCAGACCGAGATGAAAACCCTGTTGCTGATGGAGCTGTTCCTCAAAAGTGAGGCCGCAGGTTTTCATTTCATCACCATGCAAGCGGCCGCGTTGCTTGAGCGCACCAGCGACAAGCTGCGCGCACCAGACATGGCCGACCACCAGGCCCGCGCCGCCGCCCTGCGCACACAGCATGGCATGGTCTGCATGACCGACTGGTTTGCCCTGCTGGAGCCGTGGGAGCGCCAACTGGCGGCATTAGCCAAATTGAGCCCGTCCGGCAAAGATGCAGGCAGCGGGACAGCGCAGTCCCGCCTGATCTGGGAGCTGAACTTTGGGCCTGGCTACGCCTCGCTGGCACCGCGTGAGCAAAAACGCAAAGGCAAGGCCGCCTGGACCGGTGGCCGCGCGGTAGCACTCAAGCGCCTGAGCGAAGAGGCTGACACGATGGATTACCTGACGCCGCAAGACCGCCGGGTGTGCCAGAGCATCAGCAAAGCCAGCTACGGCTACTACGGCAGCACCGACTATTTGCTCGATGGCATGGGCGCACTGCCACACCTGATTGGCCATCCGCTGGTGTTTCTGACCGATCCGGCAGGGGTCAGGGTCGAGATTTTGCGTGGTGAGATCGAACTCGAAATCAAGAAAACCGCAGGCAACACCCTGACGCTGCGCCTGCAGCCGTTGATCGAGAAGGCCGACGGCGACGTGCTGGTCACCAAGGAAACCCCGACCCGGCTGCGGGTTATGGAGGTGACCGACGAGCACCGGCGCATTGGCGCCATTCTGGGCAAGTCGCTCAAGGTGCCAGCGCGCGCCAAAGAGCAGGTGCTCGACGCCATTCGCGCGATCTCGTCGCTGATCACCATCCAGTCAGACCTGGAGGTGCTGCCGTCCAACATGGCGCAGGTTGAGGCCGATCCCCGCTTGCATGTGCACCTGATGCCGCATGGCGACGGGCTGCGCATCACCTTGCTGGTGCGCCCCTTTGCCAACGCCGGCCCGTACTACGCACCTGGTGCGGGTGCCGAGAGCGTGATTGCCGAAATCGCCGGCCAGCCGCTGCAGGCACGCCGCGACATTGCCCATGAGGCCAGCGCCGCCAAGGCGCTGATCGCCAACTGCCCGGCCCTGCGCGATGCCATTGAAGCGCATGGCGAACGCCTGATTGAAGAACCCGAAACCTGCCTGGAACTGCTGCTGCAACTGCAGGGGCAGGGTGACCGGGTGCTGATTGCCTGGCCCGAGGGCGAGAAATTCAAGGTCAGCCGCGAACTCGGTGGTGGCCGCTTTTCTCTGTCGATCAAGCGCGATGTCGACTGGTTTTCTGCCACCGGTGAGCTGCAGGTGAACGACGAACAGGTGATTGACCTGCAGAAGCTGCTGGCGCTGACGGCTGCCGGGCGCGGCCGTTTCATCCATCTGGGTGACAACCAGTTTCTGGCCCTGACCGACGAATTTCGTCGCCGACTCGATGACCTGCGATCATTTTCCGAACATCAGGGCAAAGGCGTGCGCATCCACGCACTGGCCGCCGGTGCGCTGCAAGACCTGGCCGACGCGGCGGGCAAACTCAAGACCGACAAGCACTGGAAAGACCACCTGGCGCGCCTGAGCGAACTCGACGCCCTGACACCGGTGCTGCCAGCCACCTTGCAAGCTGAGCTGCGCGACTATCAGTTAAGCGGCTACAACTGGCTGTGCCGACTGGCGCACTGGGGTGTCGGTGCCTGTCTGGCCGACGACATGGGCCTGGGCAAAACCCTGCAGGCGCTGGCGCTGCTGCTGGCGCGTGCGGCAGACGGCCCGGCGCTGGTGGTGGCACCGACCTCGGTCTGCATGAACTGGCTGGGTGAAATAGACCGCTTTGCACCGACCCTCAACGTGATTCTGTTTGGCGCCGGTGACCGCCAGTTGACACTGTCCGAACTCAAGTCGTTTGACCTGGTGGTGGTCAGTTATGGCCTGCTGCAACAAGAAGCCGAGCGCTTTGGCGCGGTGCATTGGCACACCATCGTGCTTGACGAGGCGCAGGCCATCAAAAACCACCAGACCAAGCGCTCGCAGGCAGCCATGGCGCTGCAAGGCAATTTCCGCATGGTTTGCTCAGGCACGCCGCTGGAAAACCATCTAGGCGAACTGTGGAACCTGTTTCGTTTCATCAACGCCGGCCTGCTGGGTTCGCTGGAACAATTCAACGAACGCTTCGCCGGGCCAATCGAGCGGCTGCAGGATGCCGGTGCGCGCAACCGGCTGCGTCGGCTGATTGGCCCGTTCATGCTGCGGCGTACCAAGTCGCAGGTGTTGTCCGAGCTGCCGTCGCGCACTGAAATCTTGCGCCAGGTCGAGTT
>DAOSLL010000074.1:4743-10729 GCA_035368905.1 Rhodoferax sp. | reverse complement strand
ATCGCATCACGTACCGAGAAAACGCCCAGAATCTTGTGGCTGTCGGCGGTGACCACCGGCAGATGCCGAAAGCCCCGCTCAATCATCATCAGAACCGCATCGGCCACTTTGGTGTCCGGAAAAACACAATGCGGACTGCGCGTCATGACCTCGGCCACCGGGGTTTGGCTGGGGTCGAGCGCCTTGGCCAGCACCCTGGTAATCATGTCGCGTTCGGTGATGATGCCCTGCATGGTGTTGGCAGCATCAATCACCAGCACGCTGCTGCTGTTGTTGCGGGTCATCACGCAGGCAGCAGTGTGAACGGTGGCAGTGGGCAGCACGCCAATGACGTGACGTTGCACCATGGATTGAAAAACGGTACGTTCGGGCATGACGGGGCTCCTTGGGGGCAACTTGAACGGTATGCGGTTGCCAAGATTTCAGCGCAGCGCAGCGTTGATCTTGTCGAGGGCTTTCTGGCCCGGATTGAGCTGTGCCGCGCCCAAGGTGTTGAGCGGACCGGCTATCGTGTTCATTGAGGTGTGCAGATCAGTGGCCAGCGGATCAATGTAGAGCAGGCCAGTGACGATTTCGCCCAGCGCAGCATGCGAATGCATGTAACTCATGGCGGCATAGCGGTCGGTCGGGTCGTAGTCGGTGTGCAGTTTGCGCAGGCGCAGGCTGCTGCCATCGTGTTGTTCCACCTCGACCAATTCGCCCGGCCCATACTCGGTTGTGATCTCGCTGCCCGGCGTGATGAAGTCGATGCGGCTCACCGCTTCGTTGTGCTGGCGCACATAGTCGTAGCTCTTGGTGCTGCCGCCGTGGTTGTTGAAGGTGACGCAGGGGCTGATCACATCAATGAAAGCGGCACCGCCGTGCGCCATGGCACCCTTGATCAGCGGCACCAGTTGGGCCTTGTCGCCCGAGAAACTGCGCGCCACATAAGTGGCACCGAGCTGCAGCGCGATGCCCACCAGGTCAACCGGACTGTCGCTGTTGATCACGCCTTTTTTGCTTTTTGAGCCGCGGTCTGCGGTGGCCGAGAACTGGCCTTTGGTCAGGCCATAAACGCCGTTGTTTTCAACGATGTAGGCCATGCGCACGCCACGCCGCATGGCATTGGCAAATTGGCCCAGGCCAATCGATGCCGAGTCACCGTCACCCGAGATGCCCAGGTACAGCAGCTCGCGGTTGGCCATGTTGGCACCGGTCAGCACGCTGGGCATGCGCCCGTGCACGGTGTTGAAGCCGTGTGAGGCACCAAGAAAATAGTCGGGTGTTTTTGAGCTACAGCCAATGCCGGACAGCTTGGCCACGCGGTGCGGCTCGATGTCGAGCTCCCAGCAGGCTTGAATGATGGCGGCAGAAATCGAATCGTGACCACAGCCAGCGCACAGGGTCGAAATACGCCCCTCGTAGTCGCGCCGGGTGAAGCCGACCCGGTTGGTGTGCAGGGTTGGGTGGTGCAGCCGGGGTTTGGCAATAAAGGTCATGCGAGTTCCTTTTGCACGTTGTCGTGAATGGTGCGGATGATGAAACGGGCGGTGATCGGCGTGCCGTCAAAATGCAGCACACGCACCAGTTTGGCCGGGTTGATCTCCAGTTCATTGATGAGCATGGAGCGCATCTGGCCGTCGCGGTTTTGTTCGGCCACAAATACCTTGTCGTGCGCGGCAATGAATTCCGACACCGAATCGGGGAACGGAAACGCGCACAGGCGCATGGCATCCACTGCAATGCCGTTGCGCTCAAGCACATCAAGTGCCTCATGCATTGCCGGTGTGGTGGAGCCGTAATAGATCACTCCGAGGCGGGTTGGCTTGTCTGCCGGGCGGAAAATCGGCTGCGGCACCAGCGTGGCTGCAACGATGAACTTGCGCAGCAGGCGCTCCATGTTGTAGATGTAGTCCGGCCCGGCTTCGGAATAGACCGCCTGCGGGTTGCGCGTGGTGCCACGGGTAAAGTAAGCGCCCTTGCTGGGGTGCGTGCCAGGCAGGGTGCGCCAGCCAATGCCGTCGCCATCGACATCGCGGTAGCGGCCAAACGGTTTGCCGGCTTCGAGCTCTGCGGCGCTCATCACCTTGCCACGGTCGTACTGCCTGGCATCGTCCCAGACAAACGGTTTGCACAGCCGCTGGTTCATGCCGATGTCGAGGTCGGTCATGACAAAAATCGGCGTTTGCAGGCGCTCGGCCAGGTCCAGCGCGGTGGCCGCGTGGGTAAAGCACTCGTGCGGGTCCTGCGGGAACAGCAGCACATGTTTGGTGTCGCCGTGCGACGCATAGGCACAACTCAGCAGGTCAGACTGTTGCGTGCGGGTCGGCATGCCGGTGCTGGGTCCGCCGCGCTGCACATTGATGATGGTGACCGGAATCTCGGCAAAGTAGGCCAGGCCAATGAACTCGGTCATCAGCGAAACGCCGGGCCCGGAGGTGGCGGTAAAGGCACGGGCACCGTTCCAGCCAGCACCAATCACCATGCCAATGCTGGCCAGTTCGTCTTCGGCCTGCACGATGGCAAACTTGTTCTGGCCGGTGATCGGGTCAACGCGGAACTTCTCGCAGTATTTCTGGAAAGCCTCGGGAATCGACGTGGACGGCGTGATCGGATACCAGGCAGCCACCGTGGCACCGCCATACACCAGCCCGAGCCCGGCAGCGCTGTTGCCGTCGGTAAAGATCTGGTCACCCACGTTGTCGGCCCGCTGCACCCGAATGCCCAGCGGCGCTTGCAAGTGTTGCTTGACATGGTCGCGGCCCAGGTGCAGGGCCTTCACATTGGACTCCAGCAAGCGCTCCTTGCCCTTGTACTGTTCGGCAAAGAGTTTCTCGAACACCTCGGCATCGACATCGAGCAGCACCGACAGGGCACCCACATAGATGATGTTCTTGAACAACTGGCGCTGGCGCGGGTCAGCATAAGCGGCGTTGGCAATCTCGGTCAGCGGCACACCCATGTTCTGCACGTCGTCGCGGAACTTGGCGGCAGGCATGGGTCGGGTGCTGTCGTAAAACAGGTAGCCGCCGGTTTCGATTTCGGCCACATCGGCATCCCAGGTCTGCGGGTTCATTGCCACCATCATGTCCACACCACCGCGACGCCCCTGGTAGCCTTTTTCACAGACGCGGGCTTCGTACCAGGTCGGCATGCCCTGGATGTTGCTCGGAAAGATGTTGCGCGGGCTCACCGGTACGCCCATGCGCATCACGGCCTTGGCAAACAACTCATTGGCAGAGGCCGAACCAGAGCCGTTGACGTTGGCAAATTTGATGACGAAATCGTTGATGGCTTCAATGCGCTTCATGCTGCCTCCGGGTGGGCGTAAAGGGCTGGCGCGGCAGCGGGCTTGGCATCGCGGCTGCGGGGCCCGGCCTGCGTCGTGTTGAGCAGGTATTTCTGCATGTCCCAGGCGCCGGTCGGGCAACGCTCGGCACACAGGCCGCAGTGCAGGCAGACATCTTCATCTTTGACCATGATGCGGCCGGTCTTGAGCTCGGCTGACACATACAGGTCTTGCGTCTGGTTGCCTGCCGGGGCTTTCAGCCGGGTGCGCAAATCGGCCTCGTCGCCGTTGGCAGTGAAGGTGATGCAGTCCATCGGGCAAATATCGACGCAGGCATCACACTCAATGCAAGTGCCCCGGTTAAACACCGTCTGCACGTCGCAATTGAGGCAGCGACTGGCTTCCTTGAAGGCGGTTGCTGCGTCAAAACCCAGCTCCACTTCAACCTTGATGCTGGCCAGCGCGGTTTCGGCCTTGGCCCAGGGCACAGCAAAACGCACATCGTTGGAAACATCGTTGCGGTAGATCCACTCGTGGATGCCCATTTTTTGTGACATCAAATTGGTCATCGGGGCCGGGCGGCGCGCCACATCTTCGCCGTTGAGCAGCCGGTCAATCGACACCGCCGCTTCATGGCCATGGGCCACAGCGGTGATGATGTTTTTCGGGCCATAGGCGGCATCACCGCCAAAAAATACCTTGGGTATGGTCGATTGGAAGGTGCCCTCACCCAACACTGGCAGGCCCCACTTGTCAAACGCAATGCCGCAGTCGCGCTCGATCCACGGGAACGAATTTTCCTGCCCGACAGCCACCAGCACCGTGTCGCAGGCCACCAGCACATCGGGCTCACCGGTCGGAATCAGGCTGCGCCGACCTTTGGCATCGTATTCGGCGCGCACGATCTCGAAGGTCATGCCGGTCAACTTGCCATCAGCGTGTTCGAAAGTCTTGGGCACATGAAAGTTCAGGATCGGAATGCCTTCATGCTGCGCGTCTTCTTTTTCCCAGGGCGAGGCTTTCATTTCCTCGAAGCCACTGCGCACAATCACCTTCACATCCTTGCCACCCAGACGGCGCGCCGAGCGGCAGCAATCCATCGCCGTATTGCCGCCACCGAGCACAATGACACGTTCGCCGATGCTGGTGATGTGGCCAAACGAGACCGAGGCCAGCCAGTCGATGCCGATATGGATGTTGGCCGCCGCCTCGGCGCGGCCCGGCACCTCCAGGTCACGCCCGCGCGGAGCGCCGCAGCCGACAAACACCGCGTCATAGTCTTGCGAGAGCAGCGCCTGCATCGACTCGACCCGCTGCCGGTTGTTGAACTTGACACCCATGTCGAGGATGTAGCCGGTTTCCTCGTCAATCACCGACTCGGGCAGCCGAAAGCGCGGGATTTGTGACCGGATAAATCCGCCCGCCTTGGCCTCGCCGTCAAATACCGTCACCTCGTAGCCCAGCGGTGCCAGGTCGCGCGCCACCGTCAGCGATGCCGGTCCGGCTCCGACGCAGGCAATGCGCTTGCCGTTGAACGGTGCGATGGCCGGCATGCGCGACTTCACGTCGTCCTTGAAGTCAGCGGCAACCCGCTTGAGGCGGCAAATCGCCACCGGTTCAGGCTTGCTGCCGTTGTTTTCTTCCACCCGGCTGCGTCGGCAGGCCGGTTCACAGGGCCGGTCGCAAGTGCGCCCGAGAATGCCGGGAAACACGTTGGACACCCAGTTGATCATGTAGGCATCGCTGTAGCGACCCTGACCGATCAGGCGGATGTACTCGGGCACAGGCGTATGGGCCGGACAGGCCCACTGGCAGTCAACGACCTTGTGAAAATAGGCCGGGTTGGCGGTGTTGGTGGCTTGCAACTTGGTCTCCTTATTCTGCCGGGTAGTCGCTCGTACTGCCGCTGGTTGCGCGATGGTACGCTCATAGATTGAGTGTGTCCGGGCGAGTTTTTTCAAAATCTGCAAATTTGTTGATTTTCATCAAGTACCGGTCCGGATTGAAAAGTTGCCTTGTCTGATCGCCAATGGCAATACGGTAGCATTGCCCCAATTGCCGAATCCAACCATCTTTAGGAGTGCCCCATGAACCCGATCCCCGCAACTGACCGATTCCAGGCGCTTGATGCCTGCCACCAGCAAATTCACCTGCACCTGGAAAAGTTGGCCAGTGTGCTGGTACAAATTGAAGCCTACGAAGATGAATCGCAATATCGCCTGCAGGCCCGCGAGATTGAAGCTTTTTTTTCGGGCACCTCGCGCCAGCACCATGCCGACGAAGAGAAGAATATTTTCCCTGGCTTGCTCGCCAGCGACAACGCCGAGCTGGTCCACGCCGTGCGCACGCTGCAGCAGGACCACGGCTGGATCGAGCAAAACTGGGTGGAACTTGCCCCCATGCTGCGCGCCATTGCCGAGGGTGAAGATTGGGTCGATATGGCCGAACTGCAGCACACCGTGGAAGTCTTCCTGTCGCTGTGCCACGACCACATCGTGCTGGAAGAAACACTGATTTATCCAGAGTCCAAGAGGCAGTTTTCAGCGGAACTCGCAGCGCGCAACAAGCGGATCGCAGAGCAGGCCAAATAGCTACTTATTTGATAGCTGTCAGCGCATATTGCACGGGCGCTGGCGGGCTATTTCGTTCTTCACTTCAGGCCCGAACTTGCCCCCATGCTGCGCGCCATTGCCGAGGGTGAAGATTGGGTCGATATGG
>DAOSLL010000074.1:0-4643 GCA_035368905.1 Rhodoferax sp. | reverse complement strand
CCGAACTGCAGCACACCGTTGAACCTAGTCGAGACTCAGAATCCCGTTGCGACGTTTCGTAAGTCAACCCGATGTCACGTCATTGCAGTTGTTCAGCCCTCACAATGACTCCACGCTTGCCAGAACCCGTTGCGCTATTTTCAAGTAGCGCTCGCATGCTTCTGGCTGGTCTTTAGCCAGTGCGCGGTAAATGCCCACCGACTCGCGCGCGCATGTCAGTGCTTCGGCTTGCGCCGGGGCGTCACCGTGGCTCGACTGAAGATTGGCCAGGTTGTTGAGCGACATGGCCAGATGAGGCTACGCGCCTGGCGTTGTTTTTGGGCGGCATGAAGTAAACCACTTTCGCTATTTTTTCAGGAGTTAACTACGTATATTCCACGAGGGCCATAGGCAATATACCTAACGGATTCAGGAAAATTTTCCTCTGCTGAAAGAACGATCACCAAGGATATCCATTCACGCGCAACCGCCCCCACCAGTGGCACCATCATCGCCCTGGACCCGGACATTCCACCGAATCGGCAGCGGTTGAGTTTTGCCGCCGAGGGTGCCAAGCTGCGCTGGCTGCTTGATGGCAAACCCTTTGCCAAAGGCGCGACCGCACAGTGGCGGCCCTGGCCTGGCCGACATGTGGTGCAGATTGTGGGAATGCGGGGCAAGGTGCTCGATGAGACCAGACTGGAGGGGCGGGGGGCGGGGGTGAAAGGCCGACAAGCATCACCTGCGGGCAATCGCTGAAAGCTGCTTCTGCCCTGAAAGCAAAAACGCCATGGTGTTTTTGTGACCCAACGGTGTACAGCACCAATTGGCGCAGTTCTTCAAACTGCGCCACAATTACCACCAAGTCCAATGAAACTGCGCCACAAACCATCATGACGACCGACACAACCGTGCTCCACGCCATTCAGTCCACACCAACCGGCTTAACACTGGCTGAACTGCTGAAACAACACCCATCGTTGGCACGGCGCACGGTACAGCGCTGGGTAAGCCAACGGATTTCGGCCGGCCAGATTACCGCCTATGGCAAGGGCCGCGCACGGCGCTACCTGCCGATAGCTGCTGCTACGGATACGCCACCAACCCCGTCCGGCAGTTTTCCGACCCAGTTAACGTTGTCGGCAGACAGCCGGGACATCCTGGCCTACGTGACCCAGCCCTTGCAAGCGCGCAAGCCGGTGGGCTACCAGCGCGACTTTCTGGATGCCTACCAGCCCAACATCAGTGCCTACCTGAGCACACCGCTGCGTCGCCAGTTGCACAACATGGGCAAAACCAGCCGCATGAGTGAGCCTGCCGGCACTTACAGCCGCGCCATCCTGAACCGCCTGCTGATTGACCTGTCGTGGGCATCCAGCAACCTGGAGGGCAACACCTATTCGCGCCTTGACACCGTGGCACTGATCGAGCACGGGCGCACCGCCACCGGCAAGGGCGCGATCGAAACACAGATGATCCTGAACCACAAGGTGGCCATTGAACTGCTGGTGGACAATGCAGGAACTGCTGAACTTAACCGCTACCTGCTGATGAACCTGCACAGCGCCCTGGCGGAAAACCTGCTGCCCAACCCCGCCGATGAAGGCCGTGTCCGCCAACATGCCGTGGACATTGGCAAGAGCGTGTACCGCCCGTTGTCCACGCTCCACCAGATTGACGAAACACTGGACCTGGTGCTGGCCAAGCTGAACCAGATTAACGACCCGTTTGAGCAGTCCTTCTTTGCCATGGTGCACCTGCCCTACCTGCAACCATTTGCCGACATCAACAAACGCAGCTCACGCCTGGCGGCCAACCTGCCCTTGTTTCGCGCCAACCTGTGCCCGCTGACTTTCCTTGATGTGCCGGAAACGGCTTATAGCCTTGCCACCTTGGGGGTTTACGAACTGACACGGGTGGAACTGCTGCGCGACCTGTACGTCTGGGCCTACGAGCGCTCCACCCAGGAATACCAGGCCATCCAGCAAGACCTTGCAGAACCCGACCCGCTGCGCCTGGCCTACCGCGATTTGATCAAGCAGACGGTGCGGGAGGTGGTGCAACAGCCGCAGGCCGACCCGCTCAAGGTGATTGACCGCGCCCTGAAGCCGATACCCCTGGCAGAACAGACGGATCTGTACGCGTTATTGGTGCAAGAACTACAGCGCTTGCATGAGGGGGTGTTGGCGCGGTATGGACTGCGGCCTTCGGAGTTGGCGGCATGGAAAAGTGCGCAGTATTTGCTACCTCTTTAGGAGCTATTGACGCTTTACGTTAAAAGGCTAGAGGCATCAACCAAAAGATGGGGCACCATGGACAACGCCAATAACGCACCGATCCTCAGCTCACTCACCATCGCGGGTTACCGCAGTTTTGGTGCGGAACCAGAGTTTTTCCCGAAATTCTCAAAAATCAATATCCTCATTGGCCAGAACAACTGCGGCAAATCCAATGTGTTGCGGTTTATCCATGATTGGATGGCCAAACTTCAACAGCATCCGCGTCCGACCTTAACCCACCATGACAGGCACTTGCCGACTGGAGGAATCGGGCTGCTGTATGGACCGCTACCTCCGTACATTTGTAATGGACAAATTGATTTCGAGGCGATTTCCGCGCATTCCAAGATCAACAGCGGAGTTCGAAAACAAAGCACATTGAGCACTTTAAGCGGCTGTTCGAGGAAGCATCAAAGACAGACAACAAACCCGTTGGTCCGTGGTTCCACTTTTCAAGAAATGGCGAAGTTCAGGTAAACAGTTGGGATCAGTCGATCAAAAGAATTGGTGACAACGAGCTTCAAGAATTGTGGTTCCTGAAGGCCACTTGAAATACCCCCACCTGTGGCCACCCCAAATTCCCCCAGGTGTGATGGCGAAAAAGTTCTTTTCCAAGTCGTTGCCATGGCCCCTTCTTGATAACGGTTCCCCTCGCGTAGCGAGCACAAACCAGCGGCGTGAGACGCGACCTTTGAGTGCGTTTCGGTCCCACAACCGGGTGGGGGAAATTGGGTGGCAATCAGGGCGCCAGCGTCCACCGAAGACCCGCTGTGCTGGTAGGCCAGCATCTCTTTGGCATCTGCTTGCTCGATCAGGCTCCGGCCCACGAAGGCGCGCAGGATGCGTCTGCTCAAGGTGGCTTGCACCTGAGCCAGGGCATCCGCATCAATGCCGGTGGCCGGGTGAAAGACGATTCCCGGCGGTGACACTAGCTGTCAGCGCATATTGCGCGCTGTCTGGCGGGCTATTTCGTTCTTCACTTCAGGCCAGGAACACGCGCGCTTGGTACGGCATCAGCAGCACCGTTTCGCCTTCGCTGAGGGCCAGCTCGCGGAACTCGCGGGCGGGTATTTGCGCCTCGATGAGGTCGTTGCTGCTGCTGCTGTCGAGCGCTGACAGTTCGAGCCGGGCGATTGGCCCGACCACCATGGCGCGGGTCAGTCTGGCCAGAATGCCGCCGGGCTGATCGGCTGCGTCGGCACCTGCCAGGTAGCGTTGCACCTCCAGATGATGCGGGCGCACATAAGCAACCGCCTGGCTGTCTTGCACCGCGCGGTGTTCGGGTGCGGCCAGACGCAGGCCATGCGGGTCCTTGCCAAGGCGCATTTCGCCCTGGTGCACGCGGCCGTGAAACCGGTTCACATCGCCCAGAAAGCCATAGACAAACGGACTGGCCGGGTGATCCGAGACCTGTTGCGGCGAGCCGATCTGCTCGACTTGGCCGCTGTTCATCAGCACCACCCGGTCGGCCACTTCCAGCGCTTCTTCCTGGTCGTGGGTGACAAAGATGCTGGTCACATGCAAATCGTCGTGCAGGCGGCGCAACCAGCGGCGCAGTTCCTTGCGCACTTTGGCATCGAGTGCGCCAAATGGCTCATCGAGCAGCAGCACCTGTGGCTCCACCGCCAGGGCCCGGGCCAGGGCAATACGTTGACGCTGGCCACCCGAGAGTTGCGACGGATAGCGGTCCGCCAGCCAGTCGAGTTGCACCAAGCCCAGCAAATCGTGCACCTTTTGCCTGATCACTGATGCGGCCGGGCGACTTGCCCGGGGTTTCATGCGCAGGCCAAAGGCCACGTTGTCAAACACGCTCATGTGACGAAAGAGCGCGTAGTGCTGAAAGACAAAACCGACATGGCGCTCGCGCGTGGCTTTGTCGGTGGTGTCGAGACCGTTGAACAGGATCTGACCCTGGTCCGCAGCCTCCAGCCCGGCGATGATGCGCAACAGCGTGGTTTTGCCGCAGCCCGACGGCCCCAGCAGCGCCACCAGCTCGCCTGATTCGATGGTCAGTGACACATTGCGCAGCGCCTGGAAGCTGCCAAAGTCTTTGCTGATGTTGCGGATTTCAATGCTCATGGTGTGTTTTCTGTCATCCGGCGGTTCTTGCTGTCGGCAGCGCGTCTGCGGATGGGCGCTCTGGCGGCAGGCTTGCTGCAGCTTTTTGGTCCCGCTCAAACTGCCACTCAACCACCGACTTGATGAGTAAAGTGAGCAACGCCAGCAGCGTCAGCAAAGAGGCCACGGCAAAAGCCGCCACCGACTGGTATTCGTTGTAGAGAATTTCAACATGCAGTGGCAATGTGTTGGTCTCGCCGCGAATATGGCCGGACACCACCGACACCGCGCCAAACTCGCCCATGGCGCGGGCGTTGCACAAAATCA
>DAOSLL010000073.1:9918-10770 GCA_035368905.1 Rhodoferax sp. | reverse complement strand
GGGTGCCAGTGAGCAGGCGCCAGGTGAGTAATAAAGCTTCATTTGATTGTTAGTGCAATGGTGGGGTCAGTTGCGCAACCGGGGCCCATTGCGGGCCAGTCACGACAAACAGACTGCTGAGTTTAAACGGCTTGCCCAAAGCACCGGCTGAATCAGGTTATACCAGCCAAATCGCCTTTAAGCCGTTATCTGGCATGCGCTGCTAGCTATCTATATAATAGCTATACGGTGCGGCTCACCGTAACCTACAAGCGCAGCTAGCGGCAGCCCATAACAACTGAATGGGGCACGGTCTGCAGGTAGTGGGCGCTGCAGACCGCGAACCCGTTGGCCCGGTTCAGGGTTTCTTGTTCAGCACTTTGGCCACCGGGTTGTGGCGCAGACGGAAAGCATCGGGCATGCCAGAGCCCAGAAGAGGGCGCAGGTACATGCGGAAGGCATCAGTCACGTCGGTGCCACTTTCGGTGATGAACTCATCTTCCATGGTGCGGGTTTTGCCGGCTACGGCTGAGACCGGCAGCAACTCGTAATCGACCGAGTAAAAACCGGTGCGCTTGATGGCGACCGAGCCATCCTTGGAGCCCCACATGGCAAATTGCACGGCCTTTTCACCGACCTCGCGGGCTTCGCGCTGATCTACATCCGACACGCAGCCAATGAATGCGCGCTGCATATAGCCTAAGGTGTCGCCCCGCACACGCTTGATTTTGAGCTTGGTCTTGATCTCTTCACACAGCAAATCGGCTAGCGCCCCAGTGCCAGAGAGCTGCACGTTGCCGTGGGCATCGTGTTCCAGTTCCTTGGCCAATATGGCAGTAATGGGCGCGCCTGCGGCATCATGAATGCCCTCTG
>DAOSLL010000073.1:0-9908 GCA_035368905.1 Rhodoferax sp. | reverse complement strand
GGCCTTGACATCAGCGAGAAATTTATCTATGACAAAAACACGCTCGGGCATGTAGATCAGGTGCGGGCCGTCCGCCGGAAATTTCTTGCCAAGGGCGGACGCTGCGGTCAAAAAGCCAGCGTGGCGACCCATCACGACACACACATAGACACCTGGCAGGGCAGCATTGTCGAGGTTGGCGCCGGCGAATGCCTGCGCCACAAAACGAGCTGCAGACGGGAAACCGGGCGTGTGGTCATTGCCAACCAGATCGTTGTCGATGGTTTTCGGGATATGGATCGAGCGCAGCGGGTAGTTGGCTGCTTGAGCTTCCTCGCTGACGATGCGTACCGTGTCGCTGGAGTCATTGCCACCGATGTAAAAGAAATGGCCAATTTCGTGGGCTTGCAGCACCTTGAAAATCTCGTGGCAATAAGCTGCGTCCGGCTTGTCGCGCGTAGATCCGAGCGCGGAGGAAGGCGTGTTGGCGACTTGTTCCAGGTTATGACTGGTTTCCTGGGTCAGATCGACAAAGTCCTCGTTGATGATGCCCCGCACACCGTGCAGTGCACCGTAGATGTGACCAATTTGGCCGAAGCGGCGCGCTTCGAGCGCAACGCCCACCAGGGACTGGTTGATGACAGCGGTGGGGCCGCCGCCTTGTGCGACGAGAATTTTTCCGGTTGACATGTGTTCTCCTGTTGTAAGGGTGTAGTGAAATCGCAAGCACGCATTGTGCCTGTGAAGTGACCGTTTTGCTGGGTTGATGTCTTGTGGTGGGTGATGTTTTAGGGGCCTTCGGTAAAATCGCCACTTGTCGTTCAAGCGCAGGGCGAGCGCCATTTTCTGTATCGTCCCAATTCGATCAACCACCATGCTTTATCCCCAACATTTCGACGTGATCGTCGTCGGCGGCGGCCATGCCGGCACCGAGGCTGCGCTGGCGTCTGCGCGCATGGGTTGCAAGACCTTGTTGCTCACGCACAACATCGAGACATTGGGCCAGATGAGTTGCAACCCATCAATTGGCGGCATTGGCAAAGGGCATTTGGTCAAGGAAGTCGATGCGCTGGGGGGTGCCATGGCAGCTGCCACGGATGAGGGTGGTGTGCAGTTTCGCATCCTCAACTCAAGCAAGGGGCCGGCAGTGCGTGCCACGCGCGCGCAGGCTGACCGTGTTTTGTACAAGGCCGCGATTCGACATCGTCTGGAAAACCAGCCCAATCTGTGGTTATTTCAACAGGCGGTAGATGACCTGATGGTTGAAGGCGACAGAGTGGTGGGTGCGGTGACGCAGGTCGGTATCCGGTTTGCTGGCAGCACGGTGGTGCTCACAGCAGGCACTTTTTTGGACGGCAAAGTGCATGTGGGGCTGAACAATTACCCCGCTGGGCGTGCCGGTGATCCGCCAGCCTCGAGTTTGAGCGCGCGGCTGAAGGAGCTGAAGTTGCCACAGGCGCGCCTGAAAACCGGCACCCCTCCGCGCATTGATGGCCGTTCAATTGATTTCAGCAAATGCCAGGAGCAGGCCGGTGACGGCATGGCAGATCAAGGGGTGAGTGCAGTTCCAGGCGGGATGCCTTGCGGTCCGGCTGTGCCGGTATTCAGTTTTTTGGGCCGACCCGAGCAGCACCCGGCGCAGATGTCGTGCTGGATCACCCACACCAACGAGCGCACGCATGACATCATCCGCAGCGGCTTTGACCGCAGCCCGATGTTCACCGGCAAGATCGAAGGCATCGGGCCGCGCTATTGCCCGAGTGTCGAAGACAAGATCAACCGGTTTGCCGACAAGGACAGCCACCAGATCTTTCTGGAGCCTGAAGGCCTGACAACCCACGAGTACTACCCCAATGGCATCAGTACCAGCCTGCCGTTTGACATTCAGTATGCGCTGGTGCGCAGCATGGCCGGGCTGGAAGACGCGCATTTGCTTCGGCCTGGCTATGCCATAGAGTACGATTATTTTGACCCGCAGCAGCTCAGAAGCACGTTTGAAACCCGCGTGATTTCAGGCCTGTTTTTTGCAGGTCAGATCAACGGCACTACCGGCTATGAAGAGGCTGCGGCGCAAGGTTTGTTTGCTGGCATCAATGCCGCGCTGCAGGTGCGCGCCATGGGCGGTGGCAACGGCGCGCTCAGTGCTGCCGGCTCTATTGACTTCGGTGCGAATGCGTGGCTACCTGCGCGTGACGAGGCATATCTTGGTGTGCTGGTGGATGACCTGATCAACAAGGGCGTCACCGAGCCATATCGCATGTTCACCAGTCGGGCTGAGTTTCGTCTGCAGTTGCGTGAAGACAATGCCGACCTGCGCCTGACAGAAACCGGCCGCAAGCTGGGTTTGGTGGACGATCAGCGCTGGGCGGCGTTTTGTCGCAAGCGCGACGCTGTTTCACGTGAAACAGAGCGCTTGCGTTCGATCTGGATCAGCCCGAAGAATCTGGAAGCAGCGGAGTCACAGCGGGTGCTGGGCAAGGCCATCGAGCATGAATACAACCTGGCCGACTTGTTGCGTCGCCCCGACGTGAACTATGCCGCATTGATGTCCCTGGCGGGAGGCAAGTTTGCCTGCCCCGAACTGCCAGTGCATGTTCCACGTGAAACAACGGGCCTGTCGGTCGATCAGGCGTTGGTACTTTCGGTGATTGAACAGGTAGAAATCTCGGCCAAGTACGCAGGCTACATCGACCGGCAAAAAGCCGATGTCGGAAGGGCTGCCCATTACGAAAACCTCAAACTCCCGCAAGACTTGGACTACATGCAGGTTGCCGCATTGAGCATAGAGGCACGCCAAAAGCTCAACCGTCACAAGCCTGAAACCTTGGGTCATGCGTCGCGCATCTCCGGCATCACGCCTGCCACCATTTCCTTGCTGATGATTCACCTGAAAAAAACCAGATTCAAGGGTTTTGCTACGGGTGTTGAGGCCGGCTCTGGTTTGTTTCCTGAGGCAACGGCAGAGCTGATTTCCGACCCAATCATAGAGCTGGGCGCACGCTGATGTCCGGGTTGGAACATGGCTTGCGGCAGGGCTTGATTGAGCTTGACCTGAGCTTGAGCGACAGGCAAGTCACGCTGCTGCTGGCTTACCTGGCCTTGATCGAGAAGTGGACCCGGGTCTATAACCTGACCGCCGTGCGGAACCCAACCGAGATGCTGACGCACCATCTGCTTGACAGTCTGGCGGCGATCAAGCCTTTGCAGCAGCGACTTGCTGCCACTTTGGCAACGCAGGGTCAACATGTCGGCTTCCCCGAGGCGACGGCAATCCGACTGCTTGATGTCGGTACCGGTGCTGGCTTGCCAGGTGTGGTGATTGCCATCTGCTGTCCTGAGGTGAATGTGCACTGCGTCGATACCGTCGGCAAGAAGGTGGCTTTCATCCAGCAGGTGGTACTGGCATTGAAGCTGCCGAACCTGCGCGGCATCCATGCGCGGGTGGAGAGTCTGACGGACAGGTATCAGGTGGTCAGTTCGCGGGCCTTTGCGTCATTGGCTGACTTCACCGCCTGGTCGGTCGCGGCCCTGGCCGAAAATGGCATCTGGATGGCCATGAAGGGCAAACACCCGGACGATGAGATCGCCGCGCTGCCCGCCCAGGTGCAGGTGTTTCACGTGGAACAACTGAAGGTGCCAGGGTTGACGGCACAGCGTTGCATCGTGTGGATGCGCAGCGCGCGCAACCCCTAACGTAAACTCGGCACCACGCTCGGCGACCGTTCCGGGTACACCTTCAGAAAGACCTTCATGCTCGGCATCACCGACTACGGCACTTTTGTCATCACTGTCATCATTTTCCTGGCCATTCCCGGACCGGGTAATCTGGCCCTGATCACCTCCACCAGCAAGGGTGGCATTCGGGGTGGCATTGCTGCCACTTTGGGCGTGATCCTGGGGGACCAGGTTCTGATGTGGTCAGCAGTGGCTGGCGTGGCTGCCTTGCTTACCGCCTACCCGGATGCTTTCAATGCCGTTCAGTGGGCAGGCGCGGCATACCTGGCCTGGCTGGGAGCGCAGATGTTGCTGGCCAAACCGGGGGCTGCACCGGTACTCAATATCAAGCCGCACCATTTCTTGAAACAGGCCTTGATGATCACCTTGCTCAATCCCAAGGCAATTTTGTTCTACATGGCGTTCTTCCCACTGTTTGTGGACCCGGTTCGCCAGCAGGGACTGATCACTTATGGCTTTATGGCCGCGACCATCGCCGTGCTGACATTCCTGTACGGGTTGATCGCGGTTTTGCTAACCTACTTTTTGGCAGAGCGTGTGCGTGCCAATCCGATGGTGACGCGTGTACTGGAAAAAGTCGCTGGTCTGTTCCTGGTCGGTTTTGGTGTCAAGCTGGCGCTGTCGCGCTGAGTTCAGTGCCTGTTTCACGTGAAACAATGATCTTGGCCAGGAGCCTGTCGGACTTATGGATCGAACAGCGAGAATCGGCCCCAGCGAGGCCAGTTTGCGTCGGATTTGCAGGCCCATAGCCCCGCTATGGGTCAAAAAGCCGGTGCAAACTGGACCGCTGCGATCGATTCGCAGCCGATGTTCCATAAGTCCGACAGACCCCTAGATTCCCTTTCTCTTTGCTCGGTACCTTATGGTCAAAATATTCTGCATAGCCAACCAAAAGGGTGGTGTTGGCAAAACCACCACCACAGTCAATCTTGCGGCCGGGCTGGCCAAGGTGGGGCAGCGTGTGCTGATGGTCGATCTGGACCCGCAGGGCAATGCCACCATGGGCTCGGGCATTGACAAGCGCAAGCTTGAACTCAGCGTCTATGACGTCTTGCTCGAGTCAGCCTCAGTCAAAGAGGCTTGCGTGCAAAGCCCCAAGCTGCAAGATGCTGGCTGCGCTTACGCCATCCTGGGTGCCAATCGCGAGCTCGCCGGTGCGGAAGTCGAAATGGTCAGCCTGGAGCGGCGCGAAAAGCGCCTGAAGACCGCCTTGACCGAAGTGGCCACCGACTACGATTTCATCCTGATTGATTGCCCGCCAAGCCTGTCCTTGCTGACACTCAACGGCCTGTGCTGTGCCCACGGTGTCATTGTGCCGATGCAGTGCGAGTACTTTGCGCTGGAAGGCCTGGCCGATCTGGTCAACACCATCAAGCAGGTGCATGCCAATCTGAACAAGGACCTGGCCATCATCGGTCTGCTGCGCGTCATGTTTGATCCGCGCATCACCTTGCAGCATCAGGTCAGTGAACAACTCAAGGCGCGCTTTGGCGACAAGGTGTTCAACACTGTGATTCCACGCAATGTGCGTCTGGCCGAGGCGCCCAGCTATGGTTTGCCGGGTGTGGTGTTTGACCCGGCCAGCAAGGGTGCCCAGGCCTTTGTGGCGTTTGCCCACGAAATGGTCGAACGCATTCAAAAAATGTAGCCAAAATGGCCGGTAGCCCCGATGTACTCTGTGCCAGCAGCTATTCAAATTGAAACAATGAACCCAGTCCAAATCCTGCTCTTGCCGGGTTGGCAAAGCTCTGGCCCGACCCACTGGCAAAGCTTGTGGTGCGCGCAGTTCGGCTATCAGTGGGTCGAGCAGCATGACTGGATGCGCCCATTGCGCGGTGACTGGATTGCTCGCCTGGAGGACGTGGTGCTGGCCACTGAGGCGCCGCTGTTGCTGGTTGCGCACAGCATGGGCTGCCATCTGGTGGCGGCCTGGGCGGCGCATTCACGCCACACTGGCCGGGTCAAGGGCGCTTTGCTGGTAGCGCCAGGCGATGCCGAACGCGACGAGTTGCGCCCGATTTTGCCGAGCTGGTGCCCGCCGGTCCTGCAGGCCTTGCCTTTTCCAGGTGTGCTGGTGGCCAGCAGCAACGACCCCTACTGCAGTTTCGGGCGGGCCTGCCAGTTTGCCAGTGCCTGGGGCGCTGACCTGTTCAACGCCGGTGCTCTGGACCATATCAATGCCGACTCGGCGCTTGGGGACTGGCCACAAGGGCATGGTTTGCTGCAGGCGATGATTGAAAGTTAACGAAAGACAAACATGGTGACCAAAAAACCAAAAGGGCTGGGTCGTGGGCTTGAAGCACTGCTGGGGCCGACGGCGGCCGAATCACTGGTACAGGACGGTGGTGACATCAACCTGGCCAACAGTGGCCAGCCCGCAGCGCTGTTGCTGACCGACCTGGTGCCGGGCCAATACCAGCCCCGTACCCGCATGGACGAAGGCGCGCTCTACGAACTGGCCGAATCGATCAAGGTCCAGGGCATCATGCAGCCGATTCTGGTGCGTCGTTTGAGTGATGCCGATGCCGAACTCAAACGCAGCCAGTTGGCACCCGATACCGGCGGTGCGCTGCGGCCGCTGTACGAGATCATTGCTGGCGAGCGGCGCTTCCGCGCGGCCAGGCTGGCCGGTCTGGACAGCGTGCCGGTGCTGGTGCGTGACGTGCCCAACGAATCCGCCGCCGCCATGGCGCTGATCGAGAACATCCAGCGCGAAGACCTCAATCCGCTGGAAGAAGCGCAGGGTCTGCAGCGCCTGATCAAGGACTTTGGCCTCACCCACGATACTGCCGCGCAGGCGGTTGGCCGTTCCCGCAGTGCCACCAGCAACCTGCTACGCCTGCTCAACCTGGCCGAACCGGTGCAAACCATGTTGATGGCCGGTGATGTCGAAATGGGCCATGCGCGAGCCTTGCTGGCCTTGGACAAGGCGACCCAGATCACCGCAGCCAATCAGATTGCCGCCAGGAAGATGTCGGTGCGAGAAGCCGAGAGTCTGGTAAAAAAGCTCGGTGCCGAGTTTTCATTGGTGGCGAGCAAACCCAAAAAAGAGAAGTCGCGTGACCTCAAACGCGTCGAAGAAGAACTGTCAGACCTGCTTACTGCGGAGGTGGAAGTGCGGGTCAAAAAACGCGTCAAGCGGGCTGGCCGGATGGAAGAGGCGGGTGAACTCAGCATCGGCTTTGGGTCGCTCGACGAACTCAATGGCCTGATTGACAGGCTGCGCAGCACGGCCGGACGGTGAGCCCGAAGTCGCCGCGCATGTTACCCGGCCGCAGCGGCGAAGTGCTGGGTCTGGCGCATCGGCTTGCTGTGGCCCAATCGGTTGACCGGGGTCTTTGCGTGGCCTTTGGTGCCGCAGAATTGGCGCAGCATCCCAATTTGACCTGGTCATTTCAAATGTGTTTCGCACCAGTTGCCGGATGCGGCTCAGTCCTTAAAGCTGCTGACCAAACCGGCTGCGCTGGGCCAGATTGGCGACGGCTCTTGGGCAAACTGACACTGTGAGCAGATTCACGCTTGACCGTCTGCCCTGGCCATTGCCTGCCGCCCTGGTCTGGCTCGCTGCCTGGGCGGTGTTCATCACGCTGGCCGAAAGCCGACTTGGCATATTGGTTGCGCTGGCTGGTGCCTGCGTCCTGGGCGTGGCGGCCAGCGTGCTGGGCGCTAGTTGGTGGCGCAGGCTGATGATTGCGCTGGGCTTTCCACTGTCGCTGGCGGTTTCTGGCGCGGTCAGTCTGCCGGCCTGGTCCTGGTTGCTTTCCTTGCTGCTGCTGTTGCTGATCTACCCTCTGAACGCCTGGCGTGACGCGCCACTGTTCCCCACCCCAAAAAATGCATTAAAAGAGCTCGCAGCCCATGTGCCACTTGCGCAGCATGCTCTTATTTTAGATGCAGGTTGCGGCTTGGGCGATGGCCTCAAGGCCTTGCGTGGCGCGTATCCGCAGGCTCGCCTGCACGGGCTGGAGTGGAGTTGGCCGTTGCGCGCGCTGTGCGCCTTGCGCTGCCCTTGGGCGCGGGTGCGCCAGGGCGATATCTGGCGCGCCGACTGGTCTGCTTACGACCTGGTCTATCTGTTTCAGCGCCCGGAAAGCATGCCGCGAGCTGGCAACAAAGCGCGTGCGGAACTCAAGCCGGGTGCCTGGCTGATCAGCCTTGAGTTTCAGGCGACAGCGTTGCAGGCTCAGATGGTGTTGCAAGCGCCTGATGGTCGGCCTGTGTGGTTGTACCAGATGCCCTGTTGAATCTGGCATTGGCCTGGATGCTTCCAGTTGGACGCGCCCAATCGAAGCACCGGCAATGCACCTGGGGTCGCTATTGCATTTCTGAATCATCCCGGATTTTCCTCAGTTGGGCATGCCCGAGTGGGCCGCTGGCGGCGTGGCCGGGTAGGGCGAAAGCTATGGCTCCAAACGTGCCTGCGCACCTTTTGACGGCTTGAGGCAGGCAGTGCCTTGTGGCATGGCTGCGCCCTGCATGTCGCAGCAAGCCGCCAGGGGCAACGACGCTGAGTTGCTCAGAGCATGTCGTTTTGGCGGACGAGGAAGGAGCTACGCCTCCAGTCGTGATGCCAGTGGCTTGATCGGAAGCGTAGCGCTGTGACCCAAAGGGCGAGCCCCGCCGAAGCTAAAAACGTCAATATTCATGCGGACTAACAGAGGGGAAACAAGCGGTCAATTGAGGAATCCAGCAGCATGGTTTGCAAGCGGTGATCCACAGTGGACCTGGGCATCACCTGCCGCACCGACAGGGCAGAAATGCCGGCCTGGTTGCTTTCCGGCAAGGCTTTCAACAGTGCAAACCCACTGAATGCGGCGGCAACCGGCTCCGTTTGCCTGGCAGAACATGCGCGATTTGTTGCATGCGTGGGCCTGATCTGTCAGATGTTGCCTTTGTCGCATCACTGACACTGCGTCAAAAAACAGTGCCGGTTGCGTCTGTGGTCTGTGCCACATCCGACAAAACGCTGCCTGAAAACCCTGCTTTCAGGTGGCACGGATTTAGCTAATAACCCTGCATGCGATCACGTTGGTCGCCAGAAGGGTATCCATGTTGTCAAGCGCGCTCACCGCATCCATGCCAGGCACGACCTACGTCAGCATTGGGCAAATCAAGTCAATCGGTGCCAGGCTCGATCTGCCCGATGCTGGCAGCGGCTGCGCCGCGCAGGTCGGCGCTGGCCAGTCGAGTTGTGGCTCGTCAGACGGCCCGGCCGATATGCCCCAGGCTATCTGGGACAAGGTCAAGGACCATCCCTGTTACTCGGAAGAAGCACATCACCACTTTGCCCGCATGCACGTGGCGGTGGCACCGGCCTGCAACATCCAGTGCAATTACTGCAACCGCAAATACGACTGTTCCAACGAATCCCGCCCCGGCGTGGTGTCGCAACGGCTCACGCCCGAGCAGGCAGTGCGCAAGGTGGTCGCCGTGGCCAGCGAAATCCCGCAAATGACGGTGCTGGGAATAGCCGGGCCGGGCGACGCGCTGGCCAACCCGAAAAAAACCTTCGACACCTTTCGCATGCTGCAAGCGCAGGCGCCGGACCTCAAGCTGTGCCTGTCGACCAACGGCCTGGCCTTGCCGGACCTGGTGGACGAAATCTGCAAGTACAAGGTCGATCATGTCACCATCACCATCAACATGGTGGACCCGGCAATTGGTGCCAAGATCTATCCTTGGATTTTCTGGAACCACAAGCGCCTCACCGGTTATGCAGCCGCCAAGGTGCTGCACGAGCGTCAGATGCTGGGGCTGGAAATGCTCACCGCCCGTGGCGTGCTGACCAAGATCAACTCAGTGCTGATTCCCGGCATCAACGACCAGCACCTGATGGATGTCAACCGCGAAGTCAAGAAGCGTGGTGCTTTCCTGCACAACATCATGCCGCTGATCTCCGAGCCCGAACACGGCACCGTGTTTGGCCTGACCGGCCAGCGCGGCCCAAGCGCCGCAGAACTCAAAGTGGTGCAGGATGCCTGCATGGGCGGCGCGAATCTGATGCGTCACTGCCGCCAGTGTCGCGCCGATGCGGTGGGCCTGCTGGGCGAAGACCGCAGCGAAGAATTCACACTGGAAAAGCTGGACCAACTCGATGCCGTCTATGACCTTGACAAGCGCCGCGACTACCAGACCCAAGTGCAGATTTCCTGATCCGCAAGGAACCGTGAATGGCACATCAGACCAAACGAAAG
>DAOSLL010000072.1:0-10884 GCA_035368905.1 Rhodoferax sp. | reverse complement strand
GGTGTCGCTCAGGCTGGAACAGATCAGATCGTGTTGCGCTTCCTGGGTAAGAAGACGGTCGCCGGACATCAACGGGTGTTGTCGGCCATATTGATTGGCTGTCTGCTGTTGCTGGCAGCCCTGACGGCTCTGGGCTTGCGCCAAAGTGGTCAGGCTGCTGGGCAATTGAACGCCACCGGGCAGGCCCTGATGCAGTCGCAGCGTCTGGCCAAGTTGGTCACGCAAGCGTTGGTGGGTGATGCCAAAGCCTTTGCCGACCTGGCAGCAAGTGCGCAAGTACTGGCCAAGTCGGTCCACGGCTTGATGGAAGGTGACTCGGACATGGGCCTGGCTGCTGTGGGTGAGGTTGATCGGCGTATTCTGGAGAAGGCAGAGCCGCTGGCTGATCGGGCTGAAAAAAATGCAGCTACGGTGGTGAGCCAAAAAAAGGCACTGACCCAAACCGCTGCCGCCCTGCAGGCGGTACAGCGCCAGTCGGGCGCTCTGCTGGAACTGTCGCAGGCGGCAGCGACACTGAAATTCCAGCGCCAGGCATCGGTGGCCGAGATTTCAGCGGCCAGTCAGTTGGGCATGCTGACCCAGCGCATTGGCAAGTCAATTGCCGAATTTTTGAGCATTGACGGGGTTGTTCCGGCATCGGTGACTCTGCTTGGCAAAGATTTGGAAACCTTCAAGCAAATCGCTGCGGGTCTGCTGGATGGCCGGGTCGAGCTTGGCCTGGCCGCATCAGGTGACGCGGCAACCCGTGAAAAACTTCAGGCGTTGATTGTGCTGTTTGAAGAAACCAGCACTCAGGCAACCGCCGTGGTGACTAACTTGCCGGCTTTGACATCGGCACGCACCGCTCAGGTCGCGATCCTGGCGGACAGTGAGTTGTTACGCCAGCACCTGGAAGAATTGCAGGCCTCGCTGTCGGGGCAAACTGCACTGGGTGGCGCTACGCTGGTTGCGCTGACCGTGCTCGCGTTGCTGGCGCTGCTCAGCGCTGCTGCGTTGTTTTACGTGCAATTGCTTGACAGCCGACAGCGCCAAGTTGACGCTGAGGCGAACAAGATCGAAGCGCAAGCCCAGGAGCAGGATGCCAAGCGGGTCAATGATGCCAACCAGGCTGCCATCTTGCGTTTGATGAACGAATTGCAGTTGGTGGCAGAAGGCGACCTGACGCAGCAGGCCACTGTCACCGAAGACATCACCGGTGCCATTGCAGACTCTGTCAATTACACAGTCGAAGAGTTGCGCTCGTTGGTTGGCAGTGTGCAAAACACCGTGGCCAAGGTGGCCACCACCACCGCTGATGTGGATGTGACATCAACCGAGTTGCTTGCAGCCTCGAATGAACAATTGCACGAAATCCGTGAAACTGGGCGCTCCGTGGTGGACATGGCAACCCGCATCAATCAGGTTTCCAACCAGGCGCAAGAGTCCGCCGACGTGGCGAGGCAATCCTTGCGTGCGGCTGAAGTTGGTCTGCACGCAGTCCAAAGCGCCATTGGCGGCATGAACACTATTCGCGACCAGATTCAGGACACCTCCAAACGTATCAAGCGCCTGGGCGAGTCGTCGCAGGAAATCGGTGAAATCACCGAGCTGATTTCTGACATCACCGAGCAGACCAATGTGCTGGCGCTCAACGCTGCCATCCAGGCCGCTTCAGCCGGCGATGCCGGGCGCGGTTTTTCGGTGGTGGCAGAAGAAGTGCAGCGTCTGGCTGAACGTTCGGCTGACGCGACCCGCCAGATTGCCGCTCTGGTGAAGGCAATTCAGACAGATACCCAGGACGCGGTAGGTGCCATGGAGCGTTCCACCCATGGTGTGGTCGAGGGTGCCAAACTGTCTGATAACGCAGGCGCCGCGCTCAGCCAGATTGACCGGGTTTCGCGCCACCTGGCGGAACTGATTGAACACATTTCTGCTTCCACCTTGCAAGAGGCCAACCTGGCCAATGAATTGGCTGGCAACATCCAGCACATCTTTGCCGTAACCGAGCAGACTGGCGAGGGCACTCGCTCGACGGCTACCCAAGTACGTGAACTCTCCAAGATGGCTGAGGAGTTGCGTCAGTCGGTGGCGCGTTTCCGTATTGCATGATGTGCTCTATTTCAACCACTCTTTGACGGATTAAGCCATGCAAGCTCAAGCTGCAGTGATGGGTGAGGGCGCACGCTTTGAGTCCGATCTGGGCCCTTTGGCGTGGGTGCTCGATGAATTGCGCAAGTCGCTCGATGGTGCAACCAACGCACTTCGGCGTTTTGTTCGGGACGCAGAACTGTCCCGGGGTTCTGATCTTGGCGCGCTTGATGGCAGCCAGTTGCGCATTGCCCGCCAGCAATTGCACCAGGCGGTGGGGGCACTGGAGATGGTCGGGCTGGAAGTGCCCGCCAAGATGCTGCGCGCGATGGAGACTTTGGTGCAGAAGTTTGTGCAAAAGCCGGAATTTTGCAGCGATGAGGCAGCGCTCAAGGTGGAGCGCGCCAGCTTTGCCCTGACTGATTATCTGGAGGGTATTCTCAAGGGCAAGTCGCTTTCGTCGGTGGCGCTGTTTCCTCAATACCGCGATGTGTTGGACCTGATCGGTGAGGACCGGGTGCACCCGGCCGACCTGTGGCCGATGGCGTGGCGCTGGGTGGATGTTGCGTTGCCAGCGGCAGTGACACCCCTGCCTTATGACGCTACGGTCCGCTCGCGTATTGACGGCTACATTCTGAATGTTGTCAAAACCGGTCATGCTCCGTCTGCGCGTGCCCTGTGTGATACCTGTCTGGGCTTTGCCGCCGGGCAATCCGAACTGCATCCACGGGTGCTGTGGGCTGTGTCAGCCGCCTATTTTGAGGCGGTGGCGCTGGGACTGTGCTCATCTGACATTTATGCCAAGCGTGCTGCGTCACGCGTGCTGTTGCAATATCGCACGCTGGCGCGGGGCGAGCCGGAAATTTCCGAGCGGCTGGCGCTGGATCTGCTTTTTTTCTGTGCCCAGGCAGTGCCTTTGCCGGGGCAGCAGGCAGCCGCGCTGCGCGCGGTTCAGCTCGCCTATGGTTTTGGTCAGCCAGCCAAGGTCAATTACAACAAGGCCCAGTTCGGGCGCTTTGACCCGGCGGTGCTGGCGCAAGCGCGAAAGCGCATTGCTGCAGCAACTGAAACCTGGTCTATGTTGTCAGGTGGTGATATCAGTCGCATCAAGACAGCAGTTGATCAGTTCAGCCTGGTGGCTGATTCGATCACAAAATTGCATCCGGAAAGTAGCGAACTGGCAAAAGCGCTGACGCGTGCGTTGGACGCGGTGAACCGATCTGGCAGGGCCCCATTGCCATCCCTGGCCATGGAAGTGGCGACTGCGATACTCTATCTGGAGCCCGCTTACGAAGACCTTGATCCCACCAACGAACTGATGGTGCAGCGTGGCAACCGGCTGGCGCAGCGGCTCGACCAGGTTGTGAGTGGAACCCAGCCCGAGCCACTCGACGAGTGGATGGAGGAGCTTTATCGCCGTGTCAGCGACCGCCAGACCATGGGCAGCGTGGTCGATGAGTTGCGAACCACCTTGAGCGAGGTTGAATCATCGCTGGACGCTTATTTCCGTCGCCCTGATGACAAGACACCTTTGCACGAAGTACCCGGAAAACTGTCCCAGATGCGCGGAGTGTTTTCTGTTTTGGGGCTCGACCAGGCGGCGCTGGCGGCACTGCGCATGCGCGACAGTGTTGAGCGCTTTCTGGTTGACACGGCAGCTCCCGGCCCGGACAGTGGTTTTGAAAAGCTCGGCAACAGCCTGGGTGCGCTTGGTTTTTTGATTGACATGCTGAGCTACCAGCGGGAGTTGGCAAAAAAGCTGTTTGTTTATGACGACGAGCTGGGTGAGTTCCGTTCCCTGATGGGTCGCCAAAAGGCCAGTGCTGAATCGCCAGTGATGCCGCCAGCCGCCCCTGAGCCAGTGCCTGCCCAGGTAGCCCCGCAAGCGCTCTCTGACAAATTACCAATGCCACCTGTGCATGCGGCATCAACCGTAGCGCCGCCTGAAGTGCCAGTGAGCTTGCCGATGCAACCCATTGTCCTGCCAGTCGAGCCAGTTGTGCTGCCGGTGCGCGAGTTGGCCCCACCGGCCCCGGCCCCGGCGCTGTCGCCCATGCCCGAAGCTGAGGATGATGATGCCGAATTGCGCAACATCTTTCTAGATGAGGCACGCGAAGTTGTCCAAAGCGGGTTTGATGCGATCACCTCCTTGCAAGACAACGGCGCTGATCAGGAGCAACAGACCCACTTGCGGCGGTGTTTCCACACGCTCAAGGGCAGTTCTCGCATGGTGGGGCTTAACGAGTTTGGTGAGGCTGCATGGGCACTGGAGCAGTTGCTTAACGCCTGGTTACCACAGCAACTACCGGTCACGCCCGCACTGCTGAAGCTTTCAGGCCAGGCCATTGCGGGTTTTGAGCGCTGGGTTGAAGACATTGCATCCGGCACCGATGCGCCCTGGCGTGCCTTGCCTTTCCGCGTGGCGGCTGATCGATTGCGCCTGGAGAATGTTGCTGGTGACCTGCTGTTGCCGGTCATGGACAAGCCGGCTGATCGTGTTGAAGTGCTTGAGCCGGTCACCCCACCACAAGCAGTTGAAACGCCAGACGTGCCAGTGCCGTCGGCAGACCTGCCGCTGGACTTCCCGTTGGCTGATTTCGATGAATCACCTGAACCGCAGCAGGACTTTTCTGCCACGCAGATGATCGACTTTAGCGACACCCGGTCGCTCGGGCTGGCAGATCAGGCGGTGCCGGGCGCGGACCTGTTGGACTTTTCATTTGACGAGGTGTTGCAAGAACAACCACAAGAGTTGCCAGCGGTATCAACACCGGCCGAAGCGTCGCCGGATTTCGACGATGTGCTGGCACCCGTTGCCGGGACCGCACCCGACCTGCCGGACCAGGTTGTGCCGCCAGACTGGCAGACCGTGGCGCCAGCCCTGGTAGCCGAACCGGATCCGTTGGCGGACCTGATGGCTGCGTTCCCGCAAGACGAGGCATCAGCGCCAGTACCAGTTGTTGAGCCAGCACCAGTTGTTGAGCCAGAACCAGTTCTTGAGGCAGAACCAGTTCTTGAGGCAGAACCAGTTCTTGAGCCAGAACCGGTACCTGAAGATCAGGTCAAGGTCATTGACTCACTGCGCATCGGCCTTGCCTTGTACAACGTTTACCTCAACGAGGCCGATGAATGGTCTCGGCGTTTGCTGACTGAGTTGACCGAGTGGTCATTTGAACCGGATCAGCCCCTGGAGGACTCAACCGTGGCGATGGCCCATTCGCTGGCCGGCAGTTCTTCGACTGTTGGCTTCATGGGATTGTCCGAATTGGCCCGGGCCCTTGAGTATGCGCTGGAGCATACGCAGCTCGGCGGGCCTGCTTTGGCCGAGCACGCTGGTTTGTTTGTTGAAGTGGCCGAAGCTATTCGCCGTTTGTTGCACCAGTTTGCAGCCGGTTTCCTGAAGCGGCCTGATCCAGCGCATTTGGCAGCATTGCGGGCGATTCTCGACATTGATGTCAGCACCTCGCCGTCGTCCGGGCCCAGGACTGATTTGTTTGACGACCTGTTGCCCGATGATCTGGACCTTGTTGATTTGACCCCCGATGTGGAGCCTGTCAAGCCTGAGCCGGTCCCTGAGTTGGGCCTGGTGCCTGAACTGGCAGTCGAAGCCGACGCTGTCGATCCGGCATCAACGTTGACTGAATCTGAAGATGAAATTCTGGCCCGCGATACGCTCGATGTCGATCTGTTTCCGATCTTCGAGGAAGAAGCGCTCGAACTGCTGCCCAAGCTTGGCAGCGCGTTGCGGCAATGGAGTGCGCAACCAGACGATGCCGCTGCCCGGCGTGAGGGGTTGCGGGTGTTGCACACGCTCAAAGGCAGTGCACGTCTGGCAGGTGCCATGCGCTTGGGTGAAATGGCGCACCGGATGGAATCTGCTGCCGAGGAAATTGACAGTGAAACCGCCAGCAGCGCACAGATTGACCCTTTGCTGGCGCGGCTGGATGCTATTTCTGCCTGTTTGATGCCCTGCGAGCCACACCCGTCGCAGCGCTGGTGTTGCCAGAGGGACCTCAACTTCTTCCGGCGGCTGACAATGCCACACCGGCAAAGTTGACCGAGTCTGCCCCGGTTGCGCCCGCTGCGGCACCGCCAATGCTGGCGCGCCGCTCGCCGAGTCATACCACCCGGGTCAAATCCCATTTGCTCGAGCGCATGGTGAACCAGGCCGGCGAGGTCATGATCAGCCGCGCCCGGCTGGAGTCGCGCCTGAGTCAGTTGCGTGGTGCCCTGAGCGATCTCACCGGCAACCTTGATCGCCTGCGGCATCAGTTGCGCGACATGGAGCTGCAGTCCGAGTCGCAAATGCAGTCGCGACTGGCGCAAACCAAGGATTCGACACAGGGCTTTGACCCACTGGAGTTTGATCGATTCACCCGCGTGCAGGAGCTTACCCGCATGATGGCCGAATCAGTGCATGATGTGGCGACCCTGCAGCACAGCCTGCAGGAGACGGTTGCCGGGGTCGAGGACGACCTGGTTGCCCAGGCGCGCCAGACACGCGCGTTGCAGCGGGATTTGCTGCGCACCCGCATGGTCGATTTCGAGAGCGTTGCTGATCGCCTGTACGGCGTGGTTCGCCAGGCAGCCAAAGACTTTGACAAGCCGGTCAAGCTCGACATAGTGGGTGGCTCGCTGGACATGGATCGCGGTGTGCTGGAGCGTGCCGCACCGGCCTTTGAGCATTTGTTGCGCAACGCGGTGGGCCACGGCATCGAGTCGGCGGCGGTTCGTGCGGCGGCCGGAAAGCCACCAACTGGTGCCATCAACATCACAGTGGTACAGCAAAGTAACGATGTTGTGGTGACTGTTCACGACGATGGTGCCGGTCTCAACCTGGCCCGCATTCGTGAAAAGGCCCTTGAAAAAGGCCAGATCACGTCCGATCAAATACTGTCAGACCAGCAAATTGCTGAACTGATCTTTACCTCTGGCCTGTCGACTGCCGCTGAAGTGAGTGAAATGGCGGGTCGTGGCATTGGCATGGATGTGGTGCGCACCGAGGTCAATGGCCTGGGTGGCCACATTGAGCTCAGTACCCAACCGGGTCAAGGCACGCAGTTCAAGCTTGTATTGCCCCTGACCATGGCGGTGACCCAGGTGGTGCTGCTGCGCATGGGCGATGTGGTGATTGGCGTGCCGTCCAACCTGGTCGAGATGGTGCGTCGTATCCCGGTGGCAGAGCTTGATGCGGCTTACCAGAGCCGCCATTTTGACTACAACGGGGAAAGCCTGGCTTTTTTCTGGGCCGGTGCGCTGTTGCAGATTTCTCCAGTCAGCACCGATGTGCGGGGCAAGATGGCGGTCGTCGCGGTGTTCAGAAGTGCCGGGCAGCGTGTTGCCCTGCATGTCGATGAAGTGCTGGGCAACCAGGAGGCAGTGGTGAAAAACCTGGGGCCGCAACTGTCACGCCTGCCGGGCCTGGCAGGCATGTCGGTGCTGGCCTCCGGGGCTGTGGTATTGATCTACAACCCGGTCGCTTTGGCCCACGTCTACTCCGGGCAGGCCTATGCTTTTGCCAGTTCGGGTGCCCAGGTACAGGCTGGCAAGGGTGCTGCGGTGCCTGGGCAAACCCAGCCGACACCCGCTGCGCAGTTGCCGCTGGTGCTGGTGGTGGACGACTCCATCACCGTGCGCCGGGTCACGCAGCGCCTGCTCAAGCGCGAAGGCTTCCGGGTGGCGCTGGCCAACGACGGCTTGCATGCACTGGAGGTGCTCCAGATTGAGAAGCCCTCGGTGGTGCTGACCGATATCGAGATGCCACGCATGGATGGCTTTGATCTGGTGCGCAATATCCGCGCCGATGAAAACCTGCAAGGCATGCCGATCATCATGATCACCTCGCGCCTGGCCGAGAAGCACCGCGAGTATGCGCGCACACTCAAGGTTGATCACTACCTGGGCAAACCCTACCCAGAGGATCAACTGATTTCGTTGGTGCGCGGCTATTGCAATGCCGAAATTGCCGCCAAAGAGACGGCATGATTGGCCTGTAGCCCTTGATGGCATTGTGTAGCCAGCTATATATTTGATAGTTTCTCGGGATTCGAACCGGCACTGCCAGATCGCGCCTGCTGGCTGGCACTTCAGTCTAAACTCTGTGGCATGAAATCCCCAGACCTCCAGACCGTGGCCATTGACCTGGCTGATCGCAGTTACAACATCGCCATTCGTGGCTCGCTTTTTGACAACCCGCTGAGTTACGCTGAATTGCCCAAGGCGGCAGCAGCGCTGATTGTCACCAACACCACCGTTGGCCCGCTGTATGCAGAGCGTTTGCAGCGCGCGCTGGCAACCAAGTTCGCCCAAATCCACACGGTGGTGCTGCCTGATGGCGAACAGTACAAGACCTGGCAAAGTCTGAACCTGATCTTTGATGCCTTGCTTGGCCATGGCTGCGACCGAAAAACCACGCTGTTTGCCCTGGGCGGCGGTGTGGTCGGCGATATGGCCGGTTTTGCGGCGGCCAGTTTCATGCGTGGCGTGCCTTTTGTGCAGGTGCCAACCACGCTGCTGGCGCAGGTCGATTCGTCGGTGGGTGGCAAGACTGCCATCAATCACCCGCTTGGCAAGAACATGATCGGCGCGTTTTACCAACCGTTGAAAGTGGTATGTGACCTTGACACACTCAAGACCTTGCCAAAGCGGGAACTCAGTGCCGGGCTGGCCGAGGTCATCAAATACGGCCCGATCGCCGACATCGACTTCATGGCCTGGATCGAGGCCAACCTGGATGCCATTCTGGCACGCGATGCCGTGGCGCTGGCGCACGTGGTCAAACGCAGTTGCGAAATCAAGGCATGGGTGGTGGGGCAGGACGAACGCGAGGCCGGACTGCGTGCCATTTTGAACTTTGGCCATACCTTTGGTCACGCCATTGAAGCTGGCCTGGGTTTTGGGGCCTGGCTGCATGGGGAGGCAGTTGGCTGCGGCATGGTGATGGCGGCGCAGTTGTCGGCACGCCTCGGCCTGGTCGATGCTTTTTTTGTCAACCGCCTGACGCAGTTGATTGCCAAAGCCGGTTTGCCGGTGAAGGCGCCGGTTTTGCCGGGTATCGACAACGCTGGCCGCTACCTTGAGTTGATGCAGTTGGACAAAAAGGCTGAGGCCGGTGAAATCAAATTTGTCCTGATCGACAAACCGGGGCGGGCCCTGGTTCGCAGCGCGCCGACTGCCATGGTGCGGCAGGTGATTGACGCTTGCTGCGCCTGATGATCATAAAAAGCATAGCTGCCAGCACAGGTGTGGTAAGGGCTAGAGCCATTTTTATTGCATAAAATGCAGCTTGCCTGTTACGCCTGCGACCCGGCGCACAGCCGTGGTCGGCGCTTTGCCCAGCCGCCTGCGCCAACCCGCACCGAATACCAGCGCGACCGTGACCGTATTGTGCACAGCACGGCGTTTCGGCGGCTGGTCTATAAAACCCAGGTGTTTCTGAACCACGAAGGTGATCTGTTTCGCACCCGGCTCACGCATTCGCTGGAAGTCGCGCAGTTGGCACGGTCAATCGCGCGTTCGCTTGGGCTCAACGAGGACCTGGTGGAAACCATCGCGCTGGCGCATGACCTCGGGCACACGCCGTTTGGCCACGCCGGGCAGGATGCCCTGAACGACTGCATGGCGAAGCACGGCGGTTTTGAGCACAACCTGCAAAGCCTGCGGGTGGTGGACCATCTGGAAGAACGCTACCCTGGGTTTGACGGCCTGAACCTGACGTTTGAGACGCGCGAGGGCATCCTCAAACATTGCTCGATGCAGCACGCGCAGCAACTTGAGCGCGCCGAGCCGGGCGGCGTGGCGCAGCGTTTTCTGCAGCGCACCCAGCCCAGCCTGGAGGCACAACTGTGCAACCTGGCCGACGAGATCGCCTACAACGCGCATGACATCGACGACGGTGTGCGCTCCGGCCTGATCACGCTGGCGCAATTGCAGGATGTCGCGCTGTTTGATGAATACAAATGCCAGACCCTCGCCGACTACCCGCATCTGCAAGACAAAACGCAGGGTCGCCGGCTGCTATACGAGTCGATACGCCGCATGCTCAGCAACCAGGTTTACGATGTGATCGCCGCCACGCAAAGTGCGCTGGACGCGACCCACCCGATGAATGCCGACGCAGCGCGGCAGTTGCCGCCGCTGGTGCAATTTGGCACTGCCATGCGTGACAAGTCGCGGGAATTGAAGGCCTTTTTGCTGCAGCAGCTTTACCGGCATCCGCAAGTGATGCAGACCACCGGGCAGGCCCGGCAAGTGGTGCGTGACCTGTTTGCAGCCTACAGCGCCGCGCCGGATGAAATGTCGGAAAGCCACCAGCAACGGCTGCGTTTGCTGCCCTCAGATGCCGCTGCGGCAACCGACACCCACGCTGTGACGGCCAGGCTGGTGGCCGACTACATTGCCGGCATGACCGACCGGTTTGCGGCGCGCGAGCACCAGCGTCTGACTGGCTTGCAACTGTTGTAAGACTTGCGCAAAATTGTCTCAGGCAGCCCGCGCTGCTGCCAGGGATTCGTTGCCCAAGTCCGGTTTTCCCTGGAGTAAAAAGGATGAGCGATTCTGAACAAGTGATAACCGACACCGTGGCCTGGCTGGAGCGGGCGGTGATCCGGCTGAACCTGTGCCCGTTTGCCAAAAGCGTACATGTCAAGGGTCTGGTGCATTACGCGGTCAGCCAGGCGACTTCACCAAAAGCCGTGCTCAATGACCTGGTTTTTGAGCTAAAAAGCCTTGCAGCCGTTGATGAGAAAGCGCGGGACACTACGCTATTGATAGTGCCGAGGTGTCTGCATGATTTTCTAGATTTCAATGACTTTCTGG
>DAOSLL010000071.1:0-11077 GCA_035368905.1 Rhodoferax sp. | reverse complement strand
GCCACGGCGCGGTGCGCGCGCAGCATCTCGTCGGTCAAAGGCTCGGGCGCGTTGGCCAGCGGATGATGGGGTGCCACCGCATAAACAAAGTGCACATCGCCCAGCGGCCTGGTGTGGATGGCGTTGCCTTGCACCAGGTCGGCCACGCCAAGCGCCAGATCGGCCTGGCCGCTGGTCAGGGCGGCAAGCGTGCCCGACAGGGTCTCATCGCGTAGCCGAATGCGGGTCGGCGGGCTTTGTTCCAGAAAATGTTCGCACAATTCCATCACCGTGGCTTTGGCGATGATGCTGTCGACGGCGATGGTGAACTGCGGCTCCCAGCCAGTGGCCACGCGCTTGACCCGGTTTGCCACCGCATCGATGTCGTCAAGCAAGCGCGCGCCCTCTTGCAGCAGTTCGGCACCCGCCGGTGTCAGCTTGGCCTGGCGCGAACTGCGGTCAAACAGCAGCACGTCGAGCGCGTCTTCAATCTGGCGAACCCGGTAGGTCAGGGCGCTGGGCACCATGCCAAGCGAGCGCGCGGCGGCGGCGAAACTGCCGGTTGCGGCAATGGTTTGCAGCATGGACAGGGCATCGGGTGTCAGAACATTGCGGGGTGTTTGCATGAATCGGGCATTTGAGTTCGAATGATTTGAATGATGCCATCAAATCCGCAGTCAAAACCGATTCGTTGGTGACGCTACAGTCACTGCATTGTTCAATTTTGGAGTTCTTCAGCATGTTGACCATCAGACCCTCACAAGCACGCGGCTACGCCGACCACGGCTGGCTCAAGTCGTTTCACAGCTTTTCGTTCGCTGATTACCATGACCCTGCGCACATGGGGTGGGGCAATCTGCGGGTCATCAACGAAGATTGGGTTGCGCCGGGCATGGGTTTTGGCATGCACGGCCATCGCGACATGGAAATCGTCACCTATGTGATCTCGGGTGTCCTGGCGCACAAGGACAGCATGGGCAACGTCGAGACGATTCTGCCCGGTGAGGTGCAGCGCATGAGTGCCGGCATCGGTGTGCGGCACAGTGAGTTCAGCGACACCCCCAAGGAAACCACCCATCTGCTGCAAATCTGGATTCAGCCCAATGTGCTCGGTGTCACGCCCAGCTATGAGCAGAAAACGTTTTCACAGGCTGATAAACAGGGTCGGCTGTGTCTGGTGGCCGCTCCCGATGGTGCGGCCGGTGCGGTATTGATCCATGCCGATGCGCGGCTGTATGCCGCTGTGTTGGATGGGGAACAGACCGCAGGGTTGGCCCTGGACTCCAATCGAAAATGCTATGTGCATCTGGTGCGCGGCCACCTGGCGGTCAACGGCGTGGCCTTGAGTACCGGCGATGCCGCGCTGCTGGCAGACGAGTCGCAAGTCGCTCTGACCAACGCAGTGGACGCCGAGGTGCTGGTTTTTGATTTGTCCGCCTGAATTTTCTGGATAATTTTCACCCCCATTTTTTTCACCAAACCACAAGGAGTTTTCACTATGGCCAATATTGCTGTCGTTTTTCATTCTGGCTACGGCCACACCCTGCGCATGGCGCAATCGGTGGCCGAGGGCGCTGCTGCCGACCTGGTCGCCATTGATGCCGAAGGCAATCTGTCAGATGCCGGATGGGCCACGCTCAACGCCGCCGATGCCATCATCATGGGCAGCCCCACCTACATGGGCTCAGTGAGCTGGCAGTTCAAGAAGTTTGCTGACGCATCGAGCAAACCCTGGTTCAGCCAGGCCTGGAAAAACAAGGTGTTTGCCGGTTTTACCAACAGTGCCACGATGAATGGCGACAAGCTGTCGACCTTGCATTACCTGTTCACGCTGGCCATGCAGCACGGCGGCATCTGGGTTGGCACAGGAATAATGCCAAGCAACAGCAAGGCCGCCCAGCGCAACGACATCAATTTTGTCGGCTCCTTCAGCGGTGCCATGGCCCAGTCGCCATCAGATGCTTCGCCGACTGAAATGTTGCCGGGCGACCTGGAAACCGCCCGGCTGTTTGGTCAGCGCGTGGCCGAAGTGGCAGCCAAGTTCGCCGCTTGATCACTAAAATGTGAAGGTTATAGGCCTCTAGCCCTTATGGGAATTGCGTAGCCTGCTATGTTTTATAAAGCATTTCAGGCTGTTTTCAGGCTTGCCTGACGGTGTTGTTGGCATCGCTGCGGGCACCTTGGCGGGGGCTGTAGCGCTTTGCCGCTTGCCGAGGGCACGGCCTGCAGCTTGTTGCTGCAAGATGACGAGTTGTTACTTCAGGAGCACCGAGCAAATTTGTCTTCAGGGCACATGTGGCAGTCCCGCGAGAGCACAGCAGCAGAGCAAACTTGGGCGTTCAATAGCCGGGATCAGGTTGCAAACTATGCAGGTTTGCCATAGCCCCAGCGGTTGGCCTCCAGCGCCGCCTGCGTGCGGGTCGTGACTCCAAAATTGCGCAAGATGCTGGTGATGTGGTTTTTGATGGTTTCATCCGACAGGCAGAGCTTGTCGCTGATTTCCCGGTTGCTGCAGCCGTCAAGCAGCAGGTGCAGCACTTCTTCCTGGCGCGGCGTGAATACCGGTGGACCTGTCGTGACCAAGGGGTGCTCAACCGGGTATGCCTGAACGAACTCTGGTGCTGAATAGATCTCGCCGCTGAGCACCAGTCGCAAAGCCTGCAACAAGTCCTCGCTCAAGCATGATTTGGTGATGAAGCCGACCGCTCCCTGCGCCAGCACACGCTGCATGATGCTTGGGTTGGCCAAGCCAGACAGAATGACGACCGGCAGCTCGGGATGTTCTTTGCCCAACACAGTCAGCGCTGCCAGGCCATTCATGTCTGGCAGGTGGTAGTCCAGCAGCACCAGATCAAGGTCCGCGTGGGCATTGACCAAATCAAACGCAGTTGCGCAATTGGGTGCCTGCAGCACTTCGGTGGCCTCATCTGGCATCAGCCCCTGCAACACATGGCTTAGCCCTTCCCTTACCAAGGCATGGTCATCAACCACCAGGATCTTCACGTCATTCACTCCAACTGCAGTTCCTACAATATAGCCCATATATGTTTGTCCACTTGCGTCTGCACACCGAATTTTCCGTCATTGACGGCACCAACCGCATCGACGAGATTGTCAAATCTGCAGCCGCTGATGGCCAGCCCGCCTTGGCCATCACCGATTTGAGCAACCTGTTTGGTGCCATCAAGTTCTACAAAGAAGGGCGCAAGCGCGGTGTCAAGCCAGTTTTGGGTGCCGAAATCTGGCTGGAGGGGCTTGGCAAGGATGCGGCGCAACTCTCACGCGTGCTGTTGCTGGTGCAAAACCACCAGGGCTACCTGAACCTGTCGGAACTGCTGGCGCGCGCCTGGACCCAAAGCGGCTCCAAGGCGCAAGCCAGCATCAGCGTAGCCTGGCTGACTGAACTCAATGGCGGCTTGATTTGCCTGTCGGGTGCGCAGGCCGGGCCGGTCGGGCAGGCTTTGCTGCAGGGCGACCTGACGCGGGCGATGGATGCGGCAACGCAACTCTCGGGCATCTTCACCCACCGCTTTTACCTGGAGCTGCAGCGCGCTGGCCGACCAGAAGACGAGCCTCAAGTGGTCGGCGCAGTGCAATTGGCGCAGCGCATGCAGCTCCCGGTGGTGGCCACGCACCCGATCCAGTTTGCCGCACCGGATGATTTTGAAGCCCACGAGGCCCGCGTCTGCATTGCCGAGGGCGAAATGCTGGCCAACCCGCGTCGGCTGCGCCGCTTTACCCGCGAGCAGCACTTCAAAACCGCAGCCCAGATGGCCGAGCTGTTTGCTGATGTGCCATCTGCATTGGCCAACAGCCTGGAGATTGCCAGGCGCTGCAGCTTGAGTCTGGTGCTGGGCAAGCCGCAGTTGCCGGATTTTCCGATTCCGGCGGTCGATGGTGTGGTGATGGCAGCGGACGATTACTTTCGCCATGCCTCGCACGAAGGGCTGAAAGAGCGCCTGGCGCACCTGTACCCCGACCCGGTCGAGCGGGCAAAGCAGATGCCAGGCTACCTGGAACGGCTCGAATTCGAGCTGGGCACCATTCTGAAGATGGGTTTTCCCGGCTACTTTCTGATCGTCGGCGACTTCATCAACTGGGCCAAAAGCCATGGTTGCCCGGTTGGGCCGGGGCGGGGCTCGGGGGCTGGCTCGCTGGTGGCTTACGCACTGAAGATCACCGACCTCGACCCGTTGCAATACAAACTGCTGTTTGAGCGATTTTTGAACCCCGAGCGGGTCTCGATGCCCGACTTCGACATTGACTTCTGTCAGGGCAACCGCGACCGTGTGATCGACTACGTCAAAGAAAAATACGGTAAAAATGCGGTCAGCCAGATTGCCACTTTTGGCACCATGGCAGCGCGCGCGGCGATTCGCGATGTCGGTCGGGTGCTCGACATGAGCTACACCTTTTGCGACGGCATCAGCAAGCTGATTCCCAACAAGCCGGGTGTGGCGGTTACCCTGCAACTGCCGCCACCGGATCGCAAAAAGGACGACAAGACCGTTTATGCCACCGAGGCCGAGCCGATTCTGGCCGAGCGCGAAGCGCGTGAAGAAGATGTCAAGACCTTGCTGGTGCTGGCGCGCAAGCTCGAAGGCCTGACCCGCAACATCGGCATGCACGCCGGCGGCGTGCTGATCGCGCCGGGGAAACTGACCGACTTTTGCCCGCTCTACCAGCAGCCCGGCAGCGAATCGGCCGTCAGCCAGTACGACAAAAACGATGTGGAATCGGTCGGCCTGGTCAAGTTTGACTTTTTGGGCCTGGCCACGCTGACGATTCTGGAAATTGCCCGCGAATTCATTGTCAGCCGTCACCCAGGGCAGGAAAATTTTGCCTTTGAGAACCTGCCGCTTGATGACCCTGCCACCTACAAGTTGTTTCAGGAAGGCAAGACCGAGGCGGTGTTCCAGTTTGAATCACGCGGCATGCAGGGCATGCTGCGCGATGCCAAGCCGACGCGGCTGGAAGACCTGATCGCGCTGAACGCCTTGTACCGCCCTGGCCCGATGGATTTGATCCCCAGCTTTGTCGCGCGCAAACATGGGCGCGAAGTGGTTGAGTACCCGCACCCGCTGGTCGCCGAGATGCTGTCTGAAACCTACGGCATCATGGTTTATCAGGAACAGGTGATGCAGACCGCCCAGATTCTGGGTGGCTACTCATTGGGTGGTGCCGACATGTTGCGTCGCGCCATGGGTAAAAAAGATGCCGACGAGATGGCCCGGCACCGGCAGATCTTTCGTGACGGTGCCCTGAAAAATGACATCGGGCAGGAAAAGGCTGACGAAGTTTTTGACCTGATGGAAAAATTTGCCGGCTATGGCTTCAACAAGTCACACGCTGCCGCTTATTCGCTGCTGGCCTACCACACCGCCTGGCTCAAGGTGCATTACACCGCCGAGTTCTTTTGCGCCAACATGACGGTGGAAATGGACGACACCGACAAGCTCAAGGTGCTGCTCGAAGATGCCCTGAAGATGGGCCTGAGCTTTGAGCCACCAGATGTCAACCGTGGCATGAGCCGCTTTGAGCCGATTTCTGACCTGGTCATCCGTTATGGATTAAGCGCCGTCAAGGGCAGCGGCGAGCAGGCGATCGAGGCGATTGTGGCGGCGCGCGAGGGACGCGGTGTCGGTCCGATGGGCGATGTGGTCGGGCCGTTCAAGAGCCTGTTTGACTTCTGTGCCAGGGTGGACCGCGCCCGCATCAACAAACGCACGGTGGAAGCGCTGATCAAGGCCGGTGCCTTTGACACCCTGCAGCGCAACCGCGCCAGCCTGCTGGCCAGCGTCGATCTGGCCTTTGAGTTTGGCGCTGCCGCGCTGGCCAACGCCAACCAGTGCAGCCTGTTTGACATGGGCGGCGCTGACCAGCATGGCTCCAGCACACAAGAGCCGGAACTGGTGCAAGCCACGCCCTGGGGCGTCAAGGAGACCCTGACGTTTGAGAAAACCGCCGTCGGTTTTTATTTGTCAGGCCACCTGTTTGACGAGGTGGCACAAGAGGTGCGCCGCTTTGCCAAGCGGCCAATTGCCGGACTGCTCGACACCCGCGAGCCGCAGTTGCTGGCCGGTATCGTCAATGATTTTCGGGTCATCAACGGCCAGCGCGGCAAACTCGCGCTGTTCAAGCTTGACGACAAATCCGGCGTGATCGAGGCGCGCGCCGATGAGGCGCTGATCAACGCCCACAAGAATCTGCTCAAGGACGATGAACTGTTGATCGTCATGGGCAAACAGCAGCCGGACCGGTTCTCTGGCGGCATGCAGTTGACGGTGACGAGCATCTGGGACCTGGAACAGGCGCGCTGCCGCTTTGGCAAATTCCTGCGGGTTACGCTGGCCAGCGATGCAAAGGGCAGGGCGCTGGATGTGGCACGCCTGCTCAAGGACTACCCGGCGCAACGCGAGCCGACCGAGCAGGGTGACTTGTGGCGCGGCCTGGGTGTGCGTGTGAGCCTGACCTGTCACGGCGACGGCGGCGCTGCCAGTGTTGAGTTGCAGCTTGACGAGCGCGCCAGGTTTTACCCCAGCAATGCCGCGCTGTCGAGCTGGTGGGCCCAGGCGGCACCTGGCTCTGCCGAAATAATTTATGAGTAATCGGCCTGCAGCGCTTATGGAATAAGCGCTGGCAGCTACGGTAAATGTAGCTTATTCGAGTGGCCGGAAAACCAGCAGCAGCAAGGTCGGTACGTGACCGTCGGTGTCGGGTGGCAGCTTTTCGGTCTTGTCAATGGCCTTGAGCACCGCATCGTCCCAGGATTTGAGTCCGCTGGATTTGATCAGTTTGCTGCTGATGATGGTGCCATCCGGCGCGGTGCGTACTTCCACTTCGGCGGTCGGGTTGCCCTGTACCTCTTCGGTAAAGACGATGTTGGGCTTGATGCGAGCACGGATGCGCCCGGCGTAGCCAGGCGACGGGCCAGCAGATTTCAGCGCCGTGCCAGTGGCAGTCGGGGCACCGGTGGCACCGGCCAGGCCGGCAATTCTGGCCAGGTTCTTCTGCCGCTGGGCCTCTCGCTGTTTGGCATCGAGCGCGGCCTGTTGCTTGTCTGCTGCGGCTTTCTGTGCATCGTCGGCCTGCGCCTGTTTGAGCTTTTCCTGCTTGAGCTGCTCTTGCCTGAGCTGCTCTTGCCTGAGCTGCTCTTGCCTGAGCTGCTCCTGCTTGAGCTTTTCCTGTTTCAGCTTGTTGAGCTTGGCTGTCTCAAGTTCGGCCTTTTCTTGTTTGATTTTTTCAAGTTTGAGTTTCTCTGCCTTGAGCTTGTCCTGGCGTTGCTCTTCTTGCTTTTGCTCCTGCTGCTTTTTCAGGCGCTGCTTTTCCTGTTGCAAGGCAATGTCAACCTCCGGCAGCTTGGGCGCTGGCACCGGCTTGGGCTCGGGCGGTGCTGGCACTGGTTTTGGCACTGGCAACGGCTCTGGCACCGGGGGTAGCGGTGGGGGCGGCTCAGGCGGTTCTGGCGGCGGCGTTTCAACCAGGGCCGGGGCGGCCTCGGTCGGCAAGGCAGACCAGAGTTCGGCTTCATAACTGGCAACTTGAACATCGCGCTGCCAGTGGACGCCCCAAGTCAGTGCAATCAGCAGCAGACCATGCGCCAGCAGCGCCAGCACCATCGCACGCAGCAGTCCGGGCGTGGCGGGCGGCGCAAATTCCAGTCTGTCAGCGCCAGCGTGCATGACCCAAGCTCACTTGGCAAGTTGTACCGACAGGCCGACGCGCGCCACGCCGGCACGCTGCAGCGTGTCCATCACACGCACCACGGCTTCGTACTTGACGCTTTTGTCGGCGCTGATCACCACCGCCGAATTGGCCACGCCGCCTTGCGCCTGTCTGACGCTGCGCACCAGCTCCTTCAAGGCCACCGGCGATGTCTGGTCTTTGAGCTTGAGGGCCAGCGTCTCGTCCTTGCCGATGATGATCTGCACCACCTGATCGGGCTGTTTGTCGCCTTTGCCAACGCTGGGCAGGCTGATCATGCTGGGGGCGATCAGCGGCGCGGTGACCATGAAAATGATCAGCAGCACCAGCATCACATCGATGAAGGGCACCATGTTGATCTCGCTGATGGTGCGGCGGCCACGTCCGCGACTGGTCATGGATGGCATCGGCTGGCTCCAGTCTTTCAGTGGCCAGAGGCCGATTGCGCGCCAACATTGCGTTGCAGGATGTTGGAAAACTCTTCAATGAAGGTCTCCAGCCGGATTGCGATGCGGTCAATGTCGCGCGCAAAGCGGTTGTAGGCCACCACCGCCGGAATCGCGGCAAACAGGCCGATGGCAGTGGCCACCAGCGCCTCGGCAATGCCGGGGGCAACGGTGGCCAGCGTGACTTGGGTGAGCGCCGCCAGCCCGGTGAAGGCGTGCATGATGCCCCAGACCGTGCCAAACAGCCCCACATAAGGAGACACCGAACCGACCGATGCCAAAAATGACAAATGGGTTTCCACCACGTCCATTTCGCGCTGAAAGCTGGCCCGCATGGCACGCCGGGCACCGTCCATCAGGGTACCGGCATCGGTGATGCGGCGTTCGCGCAGTTTTTGAAACTCACGCATGCCGCTGGCAAAAATGCGCTCCATCGGCCCGGCGTTGCGGGCGTTCTTGGTGGCAGCGGAAAACAGGTCGTTCAAACTGCTGCCAGACCAGAATTCACGTTCAAAGGCATCGTTGAGCGACTTCACCTTGCCCAGCGAAAACAGCTTGCGAAAGATGGCAGCCCAACTGGCCACCGAAACGCTGATCAGCAGCAGCATCACCGCTTGCACGACGATGCTGGCATTGAGCACCAGATGCAGGATGGAGAGTTCTTGGTTCATTGTTGATTGATGACGAATGGTGAAGGTTGAATGCCTTGGCTCAAGGTGCTTAGGATAACTGGTGGAATTCTGGCCGGTTTGCCGTCGGCGTTGACCCAGGCCAGGCGAAGGTTTGCCTCGCACAACAGCAGGTTGGCACCCAAAGTCTTGCGCAGCGCCTGCTGCCGGATTGTCATGGCGACCCGGCCCGCTTCTGTGAGTGAAGTTGTAAGCAAAAGTTCATCGTCGAGCCGGGCGCTTTTGACATAGCTCAGGTTGGCCTGACTGACCACAAACATGCCGCCGGTTGTTTCACGCAGGGATTGCTGACCAATACCCAGCGCACGCAGCCATTCGGTGCGGGCGCGTTCGAAAAAATTGAGGTAGTTGGCGTGATGGACGATGCCGCCAGCATCGGTGTCTTGCCAATAAATGCGCACCGGCCAGTAAAACGGCTTGTGTGCCTGGGCCGGTTGGGTGCTGGCGACGCTGTTCATGCCAGCAAAGTCTGCAGCCGGTCAACCGCTTCGCGCAACTGCGGCATTGAATTGGCGGTGGACAAGCGGATGAAATGGGCGGTTTCGGCCTGGCCAAAGTCACGTCCGGGGGTGATGGCGATATGGGCGCGCTTCATCAGCTCAAACGCCAGGTCCCAACTGCCATTGACCTTGAGCTTGCTGCATGCTGCGCTGCAGTCGGCCCAGGCGTAAAAGGCACCGTCGGGCATCACTGGCACGCTCAACCCCAATGCATTGAGGGCTGGAATAAAGTAGTCGCGCCTGGCCTTGAATTGGGCCCGGCGTTGCTCAAATTCAGCCAGGCTGTCGGGCTCAAAGCAGGCCAGCGCCGCGTATTGTGAAATCGTGCTGGGGCAGATAAACAGGTTTTGCGCCAGCCGCTCAATGACCGGCACCAGTTGCAGCGGCAGCACCAGCCAGCCAAGCCGCCAACCGGTCATGTTGAAGTACTTGGAAAAGCTGTTGATGCTGATGATCTGATCGTCAATCGCCAGCGCTGACCGGCCAAACTGCGCGTCGTGGCTCAAGCCCAGATAAATCTCGTCGACCAGGGTGATGCCGCCACGCTGGCTGACCTGCTGGTGAATCCGGCGCAGCTCGTCAAAGGCAATCGAGGTGCCGGTCGGGTTGGACGGTGATGCCAGCAACACGCCACGGGTTTTGTCGCCCCAGGCCTGCGCCACCTGCTCGGCGCTGAGCTGGAAACGCTGCGCTGCGGTGGTTGGGATCAACACCGCCGTGCCATCGGCGGCGGCCACAAAATGCCGGTTGCACGGGTAGCTGGGGTCAGGCATCAGCACCTCGTCGCCCGCCTCGATCAGCGCCAGGCAAGCCAGTTGCAGTGCTGCCGAGGCACCGGCGGTCACGACGATGCGGCTGGCTGGCACCGCGACTTGAAAACGGCTGGCATACCACTGGCTGATACGCTCGCGCAGTTCGGGCAGACCGGTGGCTGGGGTGTACTGGGTTTGCCCGTCACGGATGGCTTTGGCGGCGGCCTCTTGCACCAGTATGGGTGCGGTGAAGTCGGGCTCGCCAATGTTCAGAAAAATCATCGGCTGGGCCGACCTGGCGACGGTTGCCGCCAGTGCCTGGGCGGCCTTGGCAATCTCCATCACGTAAAACGGCTCAATCCGCTGGGCGCGCGCCGAAATGTTCATGTGCTGCTGGCAAACTGTCAGGCGCGCGAAGCACCGCGGTCGGCCGCGACCTCAGCCGGGCGCAATGTACTTGCCAGCGCGTTGAGTATGGCGTTGACGTACTTGTGCCCGTCGGTGCCGCCAAATTCCTTGGCCAGCTCAATGCACTCGTTCAACACCACACGCCACGGCACATCCGGGCAATGCTGAAACTCAAAGGCACCGATCCACATCACCGCGTGCTCTATCGGCGAGATTTCAGTCAGTGGCCGGTCCAGCAAGGGCTGCACCAAGGCATCAAGCGCCAGCGCCTGGGCCCCGCAGCCCTGCAGCAGCGCATCAAAATGCACCACGTCGGCCTTCGAAAACCCGGCCAGATCACGGGTGAAGGCATCGACATCAGACAGCTCGTTTTTGCCCACCAGCACCTGGTAGAGCGCCTGCAGGGCAAATTCGCGGGCCCGCGAGCGCGGCGACTTGCTGGCGGCCTTGAGCACACCGGTGCTGGTCAGGCCCTTGCGGGACTGGCGCGGCGGGCGGGTGGCAGCGGGGTGGCTTGATTCGGTCATCAGATGGTTTCCAGCAGGCAGGCCATTTCGACCGCCACCCGGGCCGCATCGCGCCCCTTGTCAATTTGCCGC